>CAZEKK010000173.1:0-6159 GCA_964512905.1 uncultured Solirubrobacteraceae bacterium | reverse complement strand
CAGGTCCATGATGCGCGCGCCGACGGCCGGGATCCGATGCTCGGGCGCGACCAGCGTGTCGCCGAAGCGCGCGTTGAACCGCTCGGCGATGTCGCGCATCAGCTCGATGTGCTGGCGCTGGTCGTCGCCGACCGGCACCTCGTGGGCGCGGTAGGCCAGCACGTCGGCGGCCTGGAGCACCGGATAGAAGAACAGCCCCGCCGACACAAGCTCCCGCTGGGCGGCCGCCTTGTCCTTGAACTGGTGCATCCGGTTGAGCTCGCCCCACGAGGTGACCGAGCACAGCAGCCAGCACAGCTCGGTGTGCTCGGGCACGTCGCCCTGCCGGAGGAAGATGCACCGCCCGGGGTCCAGGCCGGCGGCGAGCAGCAGGGCCGCCGTGTCGTAGGTCTTCTCGCGCAGGTCGGCGGGCTCGTAGGGCACCGTGGTGGCGTGCAGGTCCACGATGCAGTAGATCGCCTCGCCGCGGTCCTGGCCGGCGACGTACTGGGTGATCGCCCCGAGGTAGTTGCCGAGGTGCTTGCGCCCGGTGGGCTGGATGCCGGAGAAGATGCGCATCGAGGGCGGCAGGGTAGCCCGCGCCGCGCCAGGATGGGCCGCGACCCCGCCGCCACAGCCACGATCCATCACGATGTCGCCGTGGCCACCGTTCCCGCGACGCAGTGGATCGACCTCGACGGCGCCGTCAACGCGCGTGTCGTCGCGCCCGGCGCGCTGCTGCGCGCCGACAACCTGCAGGCGCTCACCCGGGCCGACGTGCGCTGCCTGCTCGACGAGCACGGAGTGCAGACCGTGGTCGACCTGCGCACGAGCATCGAGATCGCCATGGAGGGCCCGGGGCCGCTGACCCGCGAGCCGTCGGTCCGGATCGAGCACCGCTCGCTCTACCCGGAGTCGGGCCACACCGACCTCGACGCGGACACGGTGCGGCCGTGGGACGAGGCGGCAGTAGGGGAGATCGCCGCCGAGCTGCCGACCGTGCGAGCCTACCTCGGCTACCTGCGGCGCCGGCCGGACTCCGTCGCCGCGGCCGTCCGCACCATCGCCCTGGCCGACCAGGCCGTGCTCGTCCACTGCGCGGCGGGGAAGGACCGCACCGGCGTCGTGGTGGCGCTCGCCCTCGATGCCGCCGGCACCGAGCGGGCGGCGATCGTGGCGGACTACCTGGCGACGCGGGAGCGGATCGTCGCCGTCATGGACCGGCTCGTCAGCTCGCCCACCTACCGGGACGAACTCGTCGGCCACGACCCGCACGACCACGCGCCGCTGGCCGGGACGATCGAGCGGGTCCTCGAGATCGTGGAGCGCGAGCACGGCGGCGCGGCCGCCTGGCTCCAGGCCCACGGACTCGACGACGGCGACCTCGGGCGCCTGCGCCTCCGGCTCGGCCCGGCCGGCGGCTGAGGCGACCTCGGGCGCCTGCGCCGCCGGCTGGGCCCCGCCGCGGGCTGACCGCCTACGGCCCCGTCCAGCCGCCCGAGTAGCACGGCGCGGCGCCGCACGCCTTGATGACCCGGCTGGCCCGGGACAGGAAGGCGCTCTTCTGGGCGCGCCCCTGGACCGTGCGCCGCGGCAGCTCGTGCGGATCCTTGCCGGCGCTGTTGGGCACGTTCGCCTGCGGCGAGGGCGCCGTGCCGAGCGCGCCGCCGTCGCGGATCGGGCCGGAGTCGAAGATCGTGATCGCCGACCCGGCGTACGGGTAGCGCCCGATCGGCGTCAGGCCGTAGAACGGGTCGCGGTCGGGCGTGCGGCCCGGGGACAGCGCCGGCACGTACAGGCGCGCGCCGATCGTGCGGGCCTCCACCCGTGCGGCGTAGTCCGTCACCTGGTGATCGCCCCACCCGACCTGGAGCAGCGCCGCGTGCGGCGGCGTGTTCCGATACGGATCGGTCGTCATGTGGTGGGCGTACCCGTTGGCCTCGGCCCGGTCCCACAGCATCTGGATCAGCGACAGGTAGACCTGGCGCTCCAGCGTGTCCGGGTACGCGTCGTAGAGGATCGCGGCGTAGCTGTTGAAGTCGACCGAGCGCTGCAGCAGCGTCGAGTAGTTCATGCCGGTCACGCCGAGCGTGCCGCGGTCGATGTCCGGCGAGACGGCCAGGACGCCGCCGCCCATGATGCCGCCCTGGGAGTTGCCGTCGTAGTAGGCGCGGCCGGGCCCGAGGTCGACGTCGGTGCGTCCGCCGTCGCGGAAGGCCGCGTTGGCCGCGAAGCCGTTGGGATGGATCATCAGCCGGGCGAGGAACAGCTCGTTGAGCCAGCCCTGCTGGACGCGGTCCGCCAGCGACGGGAACTTCGACAGGTCGCGCAGGATCTCGATCGCGTTGGGGACGTCCTCGCCGGCCATGCCGATCTCGTTGGTCGCGCAGTAGACGAACCCGTGCTCGAACGTCATGTCGGCGATCTGGTCCTGGTTGAGCTCGCCGATGTCGCCGAGCAGGCCGTGGCCGTAGATCGCCGCCCGGTTGCCGGTCCGCGCGGGGCCGTTCAGGGACGAGCGGGGGATCTTGCAGGCGTAGCGGGCCCGGTAGACGTTGCCGGGGCGCTGACGCGGGACCGCGTCGCCGGCCCGGGCGTAGTGAAACCGCGACCCGGGCGGGCACGCGGGCCGGTTCAGGTAGCACGGGACGGTGATCGTGCCGGTGACCCGGCGGGCGACCTTGTCGTCCTGGCCGGGCTTGCAGCCGTCGGGATCGCACGGCGCGTAGGTCCACGTGCCGTCCTCGCTGGCGAACGTCGCCGACGGCGGGTCGACCGTGAACGCCGGCGCCCGGCCGGCGATGCGGCGGTCGGCGAGGTTGCGGTCGCCCAGCGCGGCGAACGCCTGGTCGCGGATGCCGAGCATCCGCTCGGAGAGGCTGCGCTCGCTGGCGACGGTGAAGTCCCAGGCCAGGTAGAGGTCGCCGCGGGCGATCTTCGCCTTCGCGAGGTCGGCGAAGATGCGGTTCATCCGGGGGCGGCGGGCCTCGACGACGCGCTGGCGCGTGATCGCGCCGTCGCGGTAGGCGCGGAACACGGGCGGGGCGGCAAGCGTCCTCCCGGCAGCGTTCTTCAAGCGGCGCAAGGCGACGACGTAGCGGCGCCCCTCGACCCAGTTGCGCCCGGGCCGGATGATCAGGGCGGTGTTCTTGACCGATCCCGCGGTGGCGTCGAGCTCGGTCCAGATGAGATGGCGCCGGTGCGTGACGGTGTCGATCACCACGACCGGCGCGCCGCTGCGGGCGTGCTGCTTCATGTCGCCGATCGGGACCGGGGCCGTGCGGCGGTAGGCCTGCGGCGTGTCGAGCCCCGGCACCTTGACCGTGATCGGCTGGCCGGGCGAGAAGCCGTCCTGGCGGTTCCACTCGCGCGGGTCGATCCGCGCGCCCTGCTTGTTGGCGGGCATGGACGCGCGCCGGAAGTTCAGGCGCAGCCCGGTCGCCGTGGTGCGGTCGCGCACCGTGTACCAGTCGCTCGGGAAGGGCAGCAGGCAGCGCCCGCCCGCCGCGGCGAGGAACTCGCAGCGGTCGGCGTTGGGCGTCACCGTCACGGTCCGCGTCGGGGCGGCCCCGGCGCTGGACGCGGCGACGGCGGCGGCGAGGCCGGCGGCAGCAAGGGCCGGAACGAAGAGGCGGGCGAGACGCACGGGACGGGACTCCTTGTGGACGACGACGGGCAGGCGCCTCCTCCCGGGCGGCGCTGCGCCGCACCCTATCCGGGCCGGCTGCGCCGCGCGCCGCACCGGCGCGCCGCTGGGCTCAGCGGTCGCTCCCGCGCGCCCGGTCGCCGCCGGAGCGGCCGCGTATCGAACCGGGCGGGCCGATCGCCACCGACCGCACCTCGATCGCCACGAGCGTCGGGCCGGGCAGGCCGCGCGGGCGGGCCCGGCGCCGCGTCGGGACCAGCAGGCCGTCGAACCACGCGTGCTCGCGGCAGTCGTGGCTCGTGGCCGCCCACCGCCCGATCGCCAGCGCCGTGTAGTCCAGGCGGACGAGGCGGGCCGCGCGGTCGAAGTGGAAGGTCTGCACCGGCGAGTGGGTGGGGACCTCCGGCGGGAAGCGGACCCGCAGGCGCCGGCGCGGCAGCTCGGTCACGTCGCAGCGGGCCATCAGCCACGGCGTCGTGAGGTAGTTCCACAGGGCGTAGGAGCAGAACCACGACTGCTCCTGGACGCTCCAGCGCTTCCCGAACGGGGGCCGCTTCGCCAGGTCCACGACCGGCAGGCCGTCGAAGCGCACCGCGGGCCGGTGTGCGTCCATCTCGCCGCGCAGATCGAACGGCGCGTCGAGCCCCCGCCGCCCCCACGCCAGGCCGCCGACGCGCACGTCGAACCGCAGCACCGCGGCGGCGTCGAACGCCGCCTGGCCCCCGTGGGCGGCGATGGCGTCGTCCAGAAGGCTCATCGGCCCCCGGACGGTGCGGCCTGCACGGTCAGGCCCGGGCCGTGGGGATCGCCGAGGCCGAGCAGCGACGCCAGGTCGGCGGCGAGTTCGACCGGCTGCTCCTCCGGCACGAAGTGCCCGCAGCCCGGATACACCGCCAGCCGCGCGCCCGGAACGAGGTCGGCGGTGCGGCGGGCCTGCGCCAGCGCGAAGAACGGGTCGCGGTCGCCCCAGGCCACCAGCGCGGGCACCGCGGCCGCGGCCAGCGCGTCGCGCACGGGCGCATAGCGCGCGGACAGCTCGCGCAGCGACGCTGCGAAGATCGTGCGAATGGCCTGCGCCTGGCTGGCGTCGCCGACGGCGGCCTCGACGTTCACCGGTCCGCGCGCCGCCTGCCGGACCAGCAAGCGCAGCGCCGGCCGCGAGAAGAGCAGCCCGGCAGCCGGGCCGCCCAGCACGGGCCACGTGACCGCCCGGATCGGCAGCGGGATCGGCGTGTCCGGGAACACGTTTGTCGCCGCCAGCGCGAGATGGCTGACCCGCGGCGAGGCGAGGCGCAGCATCCATGCGGCCACCGGCCCGCCGAAGTCGTGCCCGGCGACCGCGAAGCGGTCGACGCCGCGCGCATCGAGCGCCTCGACCAACGCCGCGGCCTGGGCGTCGGCGCCGAGCGCGGCGATGTCCCGCGGCCGCGGGCTCGCGCCGAAGCCGAGGAGATCCGGCACGAGCGCCGTCGCTCCCTGAGCGGCGAGCCGGCTCGCGACGCCGTGCCACGACGCGCCCGCGCCGGGGATCCCGTGGAGGAGGACCACGACCGGCCCTCCCGATCCGTACTGTCTGATGTTCATACCGCTATACTATATAAATATGAAGCGCTCGTACAACCAGTACTGCGGCCTCGCCCACGCGCTCGACCTGCTCGGCGACCGCTGGACCCTGCTCGTGGTGCGAGAGCTGCTGCTGGGCCCCCGGCGCTTCGGCGAGCTCGAGGCCGCGCTCCCCGGCATCGGCCCGAACCTGCTCTCGCAGCGCCTGCGCGACCTGCGCGACCGCGGGATCGCTGCGCCCGAGGATGGCGGCTACGCGCTCACGCCGCTCGGCGAGGACCTGCGCGAGCCAGTCGTCGCGCTTACGCGCTGGGGGCTGCGGACCCTCGGCCCGCCGCGCGAGGGCCTCGCCTTCGCGCCGCGGTGGCTGGCGCTCACGTGGGCGGCGAGCTTCCGCAGCGACGGCCTCGCCGGCGTGGACGAGACCTGGGAGTACCGCGTCGACGGGGAGCCGTTCACGATCCGCGTCATCGACGGCGCCGCCACGGTGACCGCGGGCACCGCCGCCGCCCCCGACGTGGTGGTCACGGCCTCGACCGCAGGGCTGCTGGCCGTCGGCGCGGGCGCCCTGGACGCGGAGGCCGCAGTCCGCGACGGGGTCATCCACGTCGCCGGCGACCGCGGCGCGTTCCGCCGCAGCGTGGCCGCGCTGGCGCCTGCCGGGCTTGGCCCCTGATCCGCTCCTCGGTGCGCGGCCCTACATCGCCTGCCTGATCACCGGCCGCTTCGCCGCCGCGGCCTCGTCCAGGCGCCGCACCGGCGTGGTGTACGGCGCGTGGCGGGCGACCGACGGATCCTCGACCGCCTCGCGCAGGATCTCGGCGATGGCGTCGGCGAAGGCGTCGAGCGTCTCCTTGGTCTCGGTCTCGGTCGGCTCGACCAGCAGCGCCTCGTCGACCAGCAGCGGGAAGTACACCGTCGGCGGGTGAAAGCCGAAGTCCAGCAGCCGCTTGGCCAGATCCAGCGTCCGG
>CAZEKK010000172.1:0-6182 GCA_964512905.1 uncultured Solirubrobacteraceae bacterium | reverse complement strand
GCGGCGGCGCGAAGGCGCCCAGCGGCGACGCGCCCGCCCCGGCCCATCCCGCCCGCCCCGCGCCCGCCACCGCCGCTGCCGCGACCGGCGTGCCGGTCGCCGGGACGCCAGCGGCAGCGCCCGCACCGCCGACCGATGCGCCGGGCGCCGACACCGGCCACACGTCGGCACCCGGACCGAACGGGCCGGCGCCCGACGATCTCGAGGCGACCCGTGCCTTCCCGAGCCCGCTCGGCCCGACGGTCGACGAGGACGACGACCACGACGAGTACGACGACGAGTTCGAGGACGACGAGGGGTACACCGACGACAGCATCGAGATCCCGAAGGTCGCACCGCGCGGAGAGGCACGTCCGGGCCAGCAGGCCGCCGCGGCCGCGCTGCGGTCCGACACGGCCAGCCGCACCGTCGCCCCGACGCCGCGCACCGGGGCGCCGCCCGCAACGGGCGCCGGCCGCGGGGCGCCCCCGCGCGGCCCGGCGGGCCGCGGCGGGGACCAAGGCGGCCGCTCCGGCCGGACGATCGCCCTGGTCGTCGGCGGCGTGATCGTGGCTGCGGTCGCAGCCTTCCTGCTGATCACCCAGGTCTTCGGCGGCGACTCCTCGTCCACGTCGGACACCACCACCGCCGCCCAGCCTGCCGGCCAGTCGACGGCGCCGGCGAAGACCCAGACGACTGCCGGCGCCACGCCCGTCGACCGCGGGCAGACGACCGTCGCGGTCCTGAACGGCACGACCGTGGCCGGCCTTGCCGCGCAGATCTCCGACGAGCTTCAGAAGGCGGGCTTCGCCCGCGGCGCGACCACGAACGCCGCCGACCAGCAGATCGCCGCCACCACCGTCGTCTACGCGCCCGGCCAGGAGCGGGCGGCCCGCGACGTGGCGAAGATCCTCGGGATCAGCAAGGTCGCTCCGATCGACGCGAACACCCAGGCCATCGCGGGCGCCGATGCCGCCGTGGTCGTCACCGTCGGCAACGACCGCGCCCAGTAGCGCCGCCGGGCGCCTGCCGATCCCGTCGCGCATGGGCTCGTTCCTCGACCTTCCCCCCCGCAGCGCCAAGCCCCGCGAGCGCGGCCTGACCCACGTGCTCGACCGCGGCCTGTCGGTCGCCGAGGTCGATGCGCTGATCGAGGTCGCCGGCGGGTACGTCGACCTCGTCAAGCTCGGCTGGGGCACCGCGGTGGCCACCGGCAACCTCGAGGCCAAGCTGGCCCGCTACCGAGAGCACGGCATCCCCGTCGTGCTCGGCGGAACCCTGATGGAGGTGGCGATCCTCCAGGACAAGGTCGACGACCTCGTCGCCTGGCTGCGGGAGCTCGGGCTGGCGCACGTCGAGGTCTCCGACGGCACGATCGAGCTCGACCGCGCCCGCAAGCTCGACCTCGTCGCGCGGCTCGCCACGGAGTTCACCGTGCTCTCGGAGGTCGGCAGCAAGGACCAGGACACGATCATGGCGCCCTATGTGTGGGTGGAGCAGATCCAGGAGGAGCTGGCCGCCGGGGCGTGGAAGGTGATCGCCGAGGCGCGCGAGGCCGGCAACGCCGGGATCTACCGCGCCGACGGGGAGATCCGGATGGGGCTCATCGACGAGATCGCCCACGCCGTCGACCCTTCGCTGCTGCTGTTCGAGGCGCCGCGCAAGCCCCAGCAGGTCTGGCTGCTGCAGCGCTTCGGTCCGGAGGTCAACCTCGGGAACATCGCGCCAGGCGACGTCCTCTCGCTCGAGACGCTGCGGCTCGGCCTGCGCTCCGACACCGTGAACGAGACCCACGGCCCGCCGACGTGATCCTCCTCGCGCGCCACGGGGAGACCGACGACAACATCGAGCCGATCCGCATCCAGGGGTCGGTCGACACGCCGCTGAACGAGACCGGGCGGGCCCAGGCGCGCGGCCTCGCCGAGCGGGTGGCGGGCGAGGGCCTCGCGGCGATCTACACCAGCCAGCTCTCCCGGGCGCGCGAGACCGCGGAGATCGTCGGCGCCCGCCTCGGCCTCGAGCCGATCGTGGATCCCCGGCTGGCCGAAGGCAACCGCGGCGACCTCGAGGGGCGGCTGTGGCAGGACGTCGCCGCCGAGGATCCGGCCCTGTACGCCGCCTGGCGCGCCGCCGGCGACCGCTTCCGGTTCCCGGGCGGCGAGTCGCTGCTCGAGCAGCAGGAGCGGGTCGTCGCGGCGCTGGTCGACATCACCCAGGCCGGCCGCCTGCCCGCGCTCGTCGTCTGCCACGGCGGCTCGATCCGCGTCGCGCTCTGCCACACCCACAAGCGGGGCCTGGACACCTTCCACGACTGGGACGTGCCCAACGTGGCGCTGATCCGGCTGTGACGCGCCCGGCCCAGGTGGTCTTCGGGCTGCTGCTCGTGGCCTGCTTCGGGGCGTTCTTCGTCAGCCAGCGGCTCAAGCAGTCGCCGCGGGTCGTGCGCGCGCTGACGATCACGAGCGAGTTCTCCCCGAATGGCGACAACCGCCGGGAACGGGCGAGCATCCGCTTTCAGGTCAAGGAGTCCGACGACGTCGCCGTGCGGATCATCGACGCGAACGGCGATGCGGTGCGCACGCTGCTCGACGACCGCCGCGTCGCGGCGGGCAAGCGCGTGCAGCTCTTCTGGGACGGCCGGGCGGACGACAACGCCACGGTGCCGGACGGCGCCTACCGCGTGCGGGTGACGCTCCGCGACGCCGGACGGTCGGCGGTCTTCGCGCAGGAGATCCGGGTCGACACGACGCCGCCGAAGCCGCTGGTCTTCGTCACCAGCCCCGGCGGCGGCGGCCCCGCGGTCGTCCAGCCCGGCGATCCGGTCACCTTCCGCTTCACGGGCCCGCTGCGGCTGCCGGCGCGCGTGTTCGTGTTCAAGACCGACGAGGGGGGCTCCAAGCTCGTGACGCAGTTCCGCGGGCGCCCGGGCGCCCGCGTGCTCCAGTGGTCCGGGCGGATCGGCGGCCTGCCGGCCCCGCCCGGCCTCTACGTCATCGCGGTCAAGCTGCGCGACCGGGTGTCCAACGCCGCCTACTCGCCGATCCTGCGCCCGGCGGCGCCGGGCGACCCGCGCGGCCGGCCCGGGGTGACGGTGCGCCGCCTGGGCGTGACGGCGCCGGTCGAGCCGACCCGAGCCGGCCAGCGGGCGGTCTTCCAGATCCAGAGCTTCGACCGTCCGTACCGGTGGCAGATCCGGCGGATCGGCTTTGCGCAGCCGCTGCGCCGCCCCGGCACGCGCGGGACCGGCCGCGGCCCGCTGCTGCAGGTCGCGCCGCCGGCGGGCGCTCGCTCCGGGATGTACCTGCTCGACGTGACCGTGCCGGCGCGGCGGGTGCCGGCTGCGCCCGGGGCCGGGCCCGCGGCGCTGCAGCCGGCCTACCGCCAGACCGTCCCCTTCCCGGTGCAGGCCCGCGCGCGCCAGAAGGTGCTGGTCGTCTTGCCTGCGATCGCCTGGCAGGGCCGCAACCCGCAGGACGACACCGGTGACGGCCTCCCGAACACGCTCACGCGCGGCGGCCCCGCCGGCCTGGAGCGGCCGTACTCGCCGGTCGGCGCCAACGGCCGCGGCCTGCCGATCGGCTTCCCGAGCCAGGAGGCGCCGCTGCTGGACTTCCTGGACCGGGCCGGGTTCCGCTACGACATCACCACCGACGTCGCGCTGGAGCGCCGGACCGGCCCGCGGCTCGAAGGCCACACGGGCGTCGTGCTCGCCGGCAACCCGCGCTGGACGGCCCCGTCGGTCGGCCAGCGCCTCTTGGACTGGGTGCGGCGCGGCGGGCGGGTCTTCACGCTCGGGACCGCCTCACTGCTGCGGACCGCCGAGGTCGACGCCCAGCAGCTCGTGAAGCCGTCCGGTCGCGCCGACCGGGACGTCTTCGGGGCGAGGCTGGGCGCCGTCGTCCCGGGCGATCAGCCGGTGCTCGCCTACGAGGACGAGCTGGGGCTGTTCGTCGGCGGAGACGGCCAGTTCACGGGCTTCCCGCGGCGCGAGCCGACCGACGGCTGGGCCGGGGGCCGCGTCGTGTCGGCCGCCGGTGTCGAGGAGGGCCGGCCCGTGATCGCCGGCGCCCGCGTCGGGAAGGGCCTGGTGATCCGGCCCGGCCTGGCGCGGTTCGCCGACGCGATCGCGACGAACCCCAACGCCGAGGCGATGACGAGGCGGGCGTGGACGCTGCTGCAGGGCTGACGCTCGCGGCGGCCGTTCCGCCGCTCAAGGAGGCCGGGATCTGCGCCGCCGCGGTGCTGGCCGCGGTTGCCGTGCTGGCGCCGCCGCCGAAGCTGCGCGCCGCGGCGATGCTCGCCGCGCTCGTGCTCACGCCGGTGCTGCTCGTCGCCGAGGTCTGGGACACGCCGCAGCTCAGCCCCCTGCGGGACCGTCCGGTGTTCGCCGCGGCCGGCGCGGCGGCGGGCATCGTCGCGCTGGTCCTGGCGGCCCTGCTGATCCGGCGGGTGCCGGCCGTGTTCCCGATTGCCGCCGTCGCGACGCTGCCGTTCCGGCTGCCGGTCGAGTCCGGCGGGGAGACGGCGAACCTCCTGCTGCCGCTGTACTTCGTGATCGGCGCCGGGGCGCTGGCCTGGGCGATCGACCGGTTCCTGAACGTCGAGCCGCCGCCGCGGCCGCGGCCCGGCGCGCTCGAGTGGCTGCTGGCTGGCGCCGTGGTCCTCTACGCGGCGCAGGCCGCGTACACGACGGACTTCCCGAAAGCGCTGCAGCAGGTCGTCTTCTTCTACGTCCCGTTCCTGCTGCTGTTCGGCCTGCTGGCGCAGGTCCGGTGGGACCGCCGTCTGCTCGTCGTCTGCCTCGGGGTGCTGGCGGCCGAGGCGGTCGTCTTCACCGCGATCGGGGTCGTGGAGTTCGCCACCCGGCGTCTGTTCCTGAACCCGAAGGTGATCGCGTCCAACCAGCTCGAGTCGTACTTCCGGGTCAACTCGCTGTTCTTCGACCCGAACATCTTCGGCCGCTTCCTGATGCTCGTCGCCCTCGCCGTGACCGCGGTGATGCTGTGGGCGCGCCAGGCACGCGTCGTCATCGGCTGCGCGGTGCTGCTGGCCGTCCTGTGGGGCGGGCTGGTGATGACGCTCTCCCAGTCGAGCCTCAGCGCGCTCGTGGTCGGGCTCGTCGTGCTCGGCGGCCTGCGCTGGAGCGTGAGGTGGGCGGCGATCCTCGCCGGCGGTGCGGTCCTGGCCGCGGCGGCGATCGTCCTCGTCGCCCCGGGGGCCGTCGGGGTGAAGGACCGGTCGCTGGACCGGGCGACGTCGGGCCGCGCCGACCTCGTCGAAGGCGGCGTGCGGCTCTTCACCGACAAGCCGGTGCTCGGCTGGGGCTCGGGCGCGTTCGAGCCGGAGTTCCGCCGCGCCGAGAAGGTCTCCAACGAGCAGGCCGCCTCGGCGTCGCACACGATCCCGATCACGGTCGCGGCGGAGCAGGGCGTGATCGGCCTGGCCGTCTACCTGGCCCTGCTCGTCGCGGCACTCTGGCGGACGCTGCGCGGCGCCCGGGCCGGACCGGCGACCGCGGCGGTGGGGGCGATGTTCGTCGCCCTGGTCTTTCACACCTGGCTGTACGCGGCCTTCCTCGAGGATCCGGCGGTGTGGGCGCTGCTCGGGGTCGGCACCGCGCTGGCTGCGGCGGCGGCGCGTGTGCGAGCCGGGGAGCCGGCGTGGCCGGGCGGGAACGACCTCGGGCCGGCGGTCGGGGCCGAGGAGGAGGAGGAGGCGGCGGCGCCGGCGGGCGGCGCCGCCGGCGGGCCTGATGCTCCGGGTGCGCCCGGCGCCCCGGCGCCTGCGTAGCGCTACCCGGGCTGCGGGGCGGTCGTTGGCGGAGGTGCGCTCGCGCGGGAAGCGGCCGGAGGTCAGCGCCTCGGCGGGCGGTCGCGGTCGTCGGGCCGCCGCGCGTGCGGCGGCGCCGCGCCGGACGCGACCAACCAGCCGGGCTGGGCCGGTTGGGAGACGGGGTTGAATGCCGCACGGTTTCTCGGCGGTCCAGCGCGACGGGGTGAGCGCCGCGCGGTCGTTCGACCGTCGGGCGCGGTGACGTGAGCGCGTGGCGATCCCAGCGGCAGGCACGTGCTACGCAAGGTGCCGGCGGGATGCGCAACGTCACACTGGACGCGTTCGCCCCAACCTGTGTGCATCCGTGCATGAAGGTGATGCACCAATGCACACGGATCGCGGGGAAGGGACTGAGTGCTGCGTTGTGCATG
>CAZEKK010000171.1:0-6193 GCA_964512905.1 uncultured Solirubrobacteraceae bacterium | reverse complement strand
ATCGACAAGGAAGGCGCCCAGCCCGAGCGCGTCCGCGGCGAGATGGCCCAGCACAACCTCCAGCCCGCCGAGTGGGGCGGGGAGACCGAGTTCGTCGACGTGTCGGCCAAGACGCGCGACGGTCTCGACGACCTCCTCGACACGCTGCAGGTCGTCGCCGAGCTCGAGGATCTCAAGGCCAACCCCGGTGCCGAGGCGTCGGGGATCGTCATCGAGTCCAAGCTCGATCCAGGCCGCGGGCCGGTCGTGACGCTCCTCATCCAGCGCGGGACGCTGGCGGTAGGCGACGCCCTGGTCGCCGGGCCGCACTGGGGTCGCGTGCGGGCGATGAACGACTTCCACGGGGAGCGCGTCAAGGCGGCGCGCCCCGGCGATCCGATCGAGATCCTCGGGTTCGACGGGGTGCCCGAGGCCGGCGAGCTCGTCCGCGTCGTCGTCAACGAGCGCAAGGCCCGCCAGCTCGCGGGCGAGCGGGCGAACCGGCTCAAGACCGAGGCGCTTGCGCGGCGGTCGGGCGTGAAGGTGTCGCTCGAGGACGTGCTCGAACTCGCCCGCAAGGGCCAGGTCAAGGAGCTGAACCTCGTCCTGAAGGCCGACGTGTCGGGCTCGCTCGAGGCGGTCGAGGACGAGATCGCCCGGCTGCCGCAGGACGAGGTCGCGGTCAACGTCATCCACCGGGGCGTCGGCGGCATCACCGAGTCCGACGCGATGCTGGCCAGCGCCTCGAACGGCGTGATCCTCGGCTTCAACGTGCGCCCGGTCGGCGACGCCCGCCTGGCCGCCGAGCGCGAGGGTGTGGAGATCCGCACCTACCAGGTCATCTACAAGGCCATCGAGGAGCTGCGGGCCGCGATGGAGGGCATGCTCGAGCCCGAGGAGGTCGAGGACGTCGTCGGCCAGATCGAGGTGCGGGCGATCTTCCGGGCCTCCCGGGTCGGCACGATCGCCGGCTGCTACGTCGTCGAGGGCAAGGTCACCCGCGGCGCCAAGGTTCGCCTCGTGCGCGACGGCACGATCGTCTACGACGGCGAGGTGGCGAGCCTGCGGCGCTTCAACGACGACGTCCGCGAGGTGGCGACCGGCTTCGAGTGCGGGGTCGTCCTCAAGGACTTCGCCGACGTCAAGGAGGGCGACGAGATCGAGGTGTACGAGACCCGCAAGGTCGAGCGCGAGCTCGGCTGATCGGGGCCGCGCCCGCGCCGCCGTGGCCGCCCCGTACGTCGCCGTGCTCGTCGTCGACCTGCACTTTCCCGACTGCGCCAGCCTGAAGGCCCGTCGCAAGGAGCTGGCGCCGGTCAAGGCCCACCTGCAGGGGCGCCTCGGCTGCGCGGTTGCCGAGGTCGGCGACCCCGACCGCTGGCAGCACGCCACGCTGGGCGTCGCGCTGGTGGCGGATTCGCTCGGCCGGCTCGAGCAGCTGGCCGACGGCGTGCAGCGGTGGCTGGACGGCCGCTTCCCCCACGGGGTCGGCGTGGAGCGCGTCGTGGCGTCGATCGACGACCTGCGGCCATGACCGTCGGGCGCCGCCGGGACCGGAGAGACGGCTAGGATGGCCTCTGACCGCCTCCGGCGGGTCAACGAGGCCGTGCGGGAGGTGCTCAGCGACGCCATCACCACCGGCCTCAAGGACCCGCGCGTCGGCTTCGTGACCGTGACTGCCGTCGACACCAGCCCCGACCTCCGCCACGCCCGCGTGCACGTCTCGGTGCTCGGCGACGCCGAGGTGCGGGCCGAGACGCTCGCCGGCCTGCGCAGCGCCCACGGCCACCTCCAGCGTCGGGTCGCCGACCAGCTGCGCCTCAAGCACACGCCGACCTTGGAGTTCCACTACGACGACAGCGTCGACCGCGGCCTGCGGATCTCCGAGCTGGCCGACCGGCTGGCGCCGCCGCAGGAGGACGGACCGTGACCGTCAACGGGGCGACTGCGACGCGCACCGAGGCGCTCGAGGAGCTGCGGTCCTCGGAGCGCTTCATCCTCGTCACCCACGAGAACGTGGACGGGGACGCCCTGGGCTCGCTGGTCGCCATGCACGAGATCCTCTCCACGCTCGGCAAGGACAGCGTGATGTTCATGTCCGCCGACGAGCTGCCGCTGCCGTTCGAGTACCGCTTCTTCCCGCTCGTCGGGCTCGTCACCAGCCTGCCGGCCGACGTCGAGGAGCGCACCATCGTCTTCCTGGACTGCGGGAACATCGACCGCAACCCCGCCGACGTCCTCAAGCGCGAGGGCGCGCACATCGTCAACATCGACCACCATCACGACAACACGCTGTTCGGCACGGTCAACCACGTCGTGCCCGCCGCGTCGTGCACGGCAGAGATCGTCTGGGATCTCATGCGCGGCCTCGGCGTGCAGGCGACCCAGACCATCGCCGAGGCGCTCTACGTGGGCCTCGTCACCGACACCGGCAAGTTCATGTACGAGAACACCGGGACGCGGGCGCACGTCATGGCCGCCGAGCTGATCACCGCGGGCGTCGACGTCCACGAGATGTACCGCCGGCTCTACGAGGGCATTCCGTACGGCAAGCTCGAGCTGCTGGCCCGCGGCCTGGCGCACGTCGAGCGCCACGACGGCGGGGCGCTGACGCTCACCCGCCTGACCGCGGCCGACTTCACGGAGACCGGGGCGGAGGAGAACTACTCCGAGGGCGTCGTCGACCACCTGCGGATGGTCGAGGGCACGGCGGTGGCGGCGCTCGTGCGCGACCGCATGGGGGAGGGGCAGGAAGGCACGCGCAAGGTCTCGCTGCGCGCCACCGACGATCGAGTCGACGTCTCGAAGATCGCTCGCGCCATGGGCGGCGGCGGCCACCGCCAGGCCGCCGGGTTCTCGACCGACGTGCCGTGGGACGACCTCGTGGCGTTCCTGCGCGACGAGGTCGCCGCGCAGCTGTGAGCGATGCCGCCGGGCCCGGCGGCATCGTCCTCGTCGACAAGCCGGCGGGCGTCACCTCCCACGACGTCGTGGCCCGGATCCGCCGGGCCCGGCCCGGCGAGAAGGTCGGCCACGCCGGGACTCTGGACCCGTTCGCCACCGGGCTGCTCATCGTCCTCGTCGGCCGCGCGACCCGCGCCCAGCGCTTCTTCATGGCCCTCCCGAAGACCTACGAGGTGCAGGCGCGGCTCGGCGCGACGTCGACGACCGGGGATCCCGAGGGCGAGATCGTCGTCACCGGCCGCATCCCGCCCGACCCGCCGCCGCTGCCGACCGGCGAGATCCGCCAGCGACCGCCGGCGTTCTCGGCCGTGAAGGTCGCGGGCGAGCGGGCCTACCGGCGGGCGCGACGCGGCGAGGCGGTGCAGCCGGCCGAGCGCACGGTGACGGTCACGCAATTCGAGCAGCGCTGGCGCGACGGCGACCGGGCGGCGTTCACGATCGCGTGCTCGTCGGGCACCTACGTGCGCAGCCTGATCGCCGACCTCGGCGACGCCTACTGCGAGACGCTGCGTCGCACGGCGATCGGGCCGTTCGCCGTGTGCGACGCCGACCCCGACCGGCTCGTGCCGCTCAACGACGCCCTGGCCTTCCTGCCCGAGCGGCCGCTCGACGCCGACGCGGCGCGCCGCGCCGGCCACGGCGTGGCGGTGCCGGGCGAGGGCGAGGGGCCCGTCCGGCTCACCGACGCCGCCGGGCTGATTGCGATCGCCGAGCCGCGCGGCGGCGCGCTCAAACCCGTCGTAGGCTTCCGCCCCTCATGACGGTCGTCTCCCTCCACGACGCCGAGCCCCGGCAGCGGCGCGTCGCCGTCGGCGTCTTCGACGGCGTTCATCTCGGCCACCGCGAGGTGATCGCCGGCATGGACACCGTGCTCACCTTCGACCCGCATCCGCTGTCGGTGATTGCGCCGGCCAGCGCGCCGAAGCTCCTGACTCGGATCGACACCAAGGCCGAGCTCGTGGCCGCGCTCGGCGTCCGCGAGCTCGTCGTGATCCCGTTCGACGAGGATTTCGCCGCCCAGTCGCCGCAGGCGTTCGTCGACGAGGTCCTCGTCGGGCGGCTGGGCGCGACCGAGGTGTCGGTAGGCCGCAACTTCCGCTTCGGCCACAAGGCGGGCGGCGACACGGCCATGCTCGCCGGCGACGGGCGCTTCGCGACGCGCATCGTCGACCTCGTCGAGGTGGAGGGCGAGACGGTGTCGTCGAGCCACATTCGCGGCCTGGTGGCGGCGGGCGAGGTCGCGCACGCCGCGGCCTTCCTCGGCCGCCCCTTCGAGGTGCGCGGCGCGGTCGTCCA
Organism: uncultured Solirubrobacteraceae bacterium; assembly: GCA_964512905.1. Lineage (GTDB taxonomy): Bacteria > Actinomycetota > Thermoleophilia > Solirubrobacterales > Solirubrobacteraceae > CANJIV01. Next base: position 1,954 of record CAZEKK010000171.1, on the reverse strand, counting down.
CGGCGACGGGCGCGGGCGCGAGCTGGGCTACCCCACGGCCAACCTCGTGCCCGACGAGCGCTTCGTGCGGCCCGACAAGGGGGTCTACGCGTGCCTGGCCGGAGGGCGCCCGGCCGCGGTGAACATCGGCGTGCGTCCGCAGTTCGAGACCGGACGCGGCGTCCTGATCGAGGCGTTCCTGCTCGACTTCGCAGGCGACCTCTACGGCACGGAGCTGCGCCTCGAGTTCCTTGAGCGCCTTCGCGGCGAACGGCTGTTCCCGTCCGTCGAGGCCCTCGTCGAGCAGATCGACCGCGACGTGGAGGACACCCGCGCGGCCTGCGCGCGGGCGCGGTGAGCCGGTCCGGACGGGGTGGCGCGGCGGATGCCTCTGCTACGGTTCGCCGCCGCATGACCCTGACCGCAGAGCGCAAGCAGGAGCTCGTCGCCCAGTTCGGCAAGGCCGACGGCGACACCGGCTCGGCCGAGGTACAGATCGCGCTGCTCACCGAGCGCATCAACCACCTCACCGAGCACCTGCGCAGCCACCAGAAGGACCACCACTCCCGTCGCGGGCTGCTGATGCTCGTCGGCCAGCGCCGTCGCCTGCTCAACTACCTGCAGCGCCGCGACCTCGAGAGCTACCGCTCGCTGGTCAAGGAGCTCGGCCTGCGCAAGTGAGCATCGTCGCGCCCGGCACGCCGGCGCCGGAGTTCACGCTGAAGACGGGCGGCGGGGCCGATTTCACCCGCGCCGATCTCGCGGGGAAGACCACCGTGCTGGTCTTCTACCCATTCGCGTTCAGCCCCGTCTGCACCGACCAGCTCAACCTCTACGAAGAGGTGCTCGAGCAGCTGGCCGAGCACGGGGCCACGATGTACGGAGTGTCCTGCGACGCGCCGCCGTCGCAGTCCGCGTTCACGGAGCAGCTCGGCGTCTCGATCCCCCAGCTCTCGGACTGGGAGCCAAAGGGGGAGGCGTGCCGCGCCTTCGGCGTCTACCACCCGGGGGGCTTCCCGCAGCGGGCCATCGTGATCATCGGTCCGGACGCCGTCGTGCGCTGGAGCTACCAGGCCGACTCGCCCGGCGACCTGCCCGGCGTGAACCTCATCTTCGACGGCCTCGCCGCCGCCTGAGCGCCCGAACGCTCTGCGGCGGTGACCGACCTGCGCAGCGCTCCGGTCCCGCCCATCGGACCGGGCGACCACATGCGGGGGCCGGCGGGCGCGCCGCTCGTCATCGCCTACGCCGACTACGAGTGCCCGTTCTGTGCCGTCACCGAGCAACGCCTGGCCGCCGCGGCGGTGCGGCTCTGCTTCCGGCACTTCCCGGTGCGTTCCAAGCACCCCCGGGCATGGGCGGCGGCCCAGGCCGTCGAGGCCGCCGCGGCTCAGGGAGCCTTCTGGCCGATGCACGACGCCCTGTTCGTCGACCAGGGCCGGCTCGAGGATCCGCACCTCTGGGACCGGGCCCGCCGGCTCGGGCTCGACGTCGAGCGCTTCGACGCCGACCGGCGGTCGGACGCAGTGGTCGCCCGGGTCCGCGGCGACTTCGACGGCGGCCTGCGCGCCGGCGTCACGACCACGCCCACGCTGGTGATCGACGGGGCGCTGCACGGCGGCATCCCCACGCCGGCGCTGCTCGACGGGCTGGGCGCCTGAGCCGTCCAGCGGCGCCGATCCTCTACGATGGACCGGTTAGCTACCGAGACGCATAGCGAATCGGCCCGTCACCGATGGCGGGCAGCGAAAGGAAACACCACATGAGCAGTGACGCCGTGACGCGGGTCTCCGTGGAGATCGCAGGCACCGAGATCTCCTTCGAGACCGGCAAGATGGCCAAGCAGGCCTCCGGCGCAGTCGTGGTTCAGGCAGGGGACACCATGGTCCTCGGCACCGCGACCGCCGGCAACCTCCGGGACGTCGACTTCCTCCCCCTCACGGTCGACGTCGAGGAGCGGATGTACGCCGCCGGC
>CAZEKK010000170.1:0-6242 GCA_964512905.1 uncultured Solirubrobacteraceae bacterium | reverse complement strand
CATCGTCCAGTTCGGCGGCCAGACCCCGCTGCGCCTGGCGGCCGGACTCGCCGAGGCCGGCGTGCGCCTGCTCGGCACCAGCGTGGACTCGATCGACCTCGCCGAGGACCGCGGCCGCTTCGGCCAGGTGCTCGCCCGCCTGGGCTACGAAGCGCCGCCGTTCGCGACCGCGCTGTCGCCCCAGGAGGCCATCGCGGCGGCGCCCCGCGTCGGCTTCCCGCTGCTCGTGCGCCCCAGCTACGTCCTCGGCGGCCGCGCGATGGAGATCGTCTACGACGAGGCGGATTTGCAGGCCTATCTGGACCGGGCGGCGCACGAGGCGCACGGCGGCGGCAAGGAGATCTTCCTGGACCGCTTCCTCGAGAACGCCGTCGAGGTCGACGTCGACGCGCTGTGCGACGGCGAGTCGGTCTGGGTCGGGGGCGTCATGCAGCACGTCGAGGAGGCCGGGATCCACTCGGGCGACTCTGCCTGCGTCCTGCCGCCCCACAGCCTCGGGGTCGAGATGCTCGAGCAGATCCGGGCGCACACCGAGGGCATCGCGCTGGAACTGGGCGTCGTCGGCCTCATCAACGTCCAGTACGCCGTCGCCGGCGACACCGTCTACGTCATCGAGGCCAACCCGCGCGCCTCGCGGACCGTGCCGTTCGTCTCCAAGGCGACCGGCGTGCCGCTGGCCAAGCTGGCCTGCCGGATCATGCTCGGGGAGCGCCTCGCCGATCTCGACCTGCCCGACGAGCGCGACCTCGGGCACGTCTCGGTCAAGGAGGCAGTGCTGCCGTTCGACCGCTTCGCCGGCTCCGACGCGCTGCTCGGGCCCGAGATGCGCTCGACCGGCGAGGTGATGGGCGTTGGCCGGGACTTCCCGACCGCGTTCGCCAAGGCCCAGGCGGCCGCCGGTGCGCTCCTGCCCGAGGGCGGCACGGTCTTCATCACGGTGGCCGACTCCGACAAGCCCGGGGCGCTGGCGATCGCCGCTCAGCTTCACGACCTCGGCTTCCGGATCGTCGCCACGCGCGGCACCGCCCAGTCGATCGCCCGGATGGGGGTGCCGGTCGTGCCGCTCAACAAGCTCGGCGAGGGCTCGCCGCACGTCGTGGACTGGATCGAGCGGGGCGACATCGACCTCGTCATCAACACGCCGACCGGCACCGCCGCGCGCGCCGACGGCTGGGAGATCCGCCGCGCCGCCGTGGCGCGCGGCATCCCGTGCATCACCACGCTGTCGGGCGGGATCGCCGCGGCGCGGGCCGTCTCGGCGGCGCGGGCGGGGGAGTCCTCGGTCGTGTCGCTGCAGGAGCTGCACCGGTTGCCCGGCCCGGGCGGCGGCGCGCCCGCCGCCGCGGCCGCGCCCGCGCCGTCGGCCGAGCCCGCCGAGGCCCCCGCGCCGTGAGCGGGCGCACGCTGGCCCCGTTCGGGCGCCGGGCGGGCGCGGTGACGGCGGTGCAGCGCATCGGCCCCTACCACGTCCTCACCTGCACCGATCCGGGCGGCCCGGCGCCGGACCCGGGCCAGTTCTACATGCTCGCGGCGGTTGCGGGCTGGGGAGCGGGGGAGGGCGAGCGCCCGTTCCTGCCGCGCGCGTTCTCGTACCTGCGGTCCGGGCCCGGGACCCTGGAGTTCCTGTTCGAGGACATCGGCCCCGGCACGCACCGCCTCGGCGAACTCGCGGCCGGGGACGGAATCTGGCTGGCCGGGCCATTCGGCGCGGGGTTCTCCGCACCGGCTGGCGCCGGACCGGCCCTGCTCGTGGGCGGCGGCATCGGCATCGTCCCGCTCGTGCCCTGGCAGGCCGCGCTCGGCCGCGCCGCCGCTCGGCCGCTCCTGGGCTTCCGCTCCGCGGCGCACGCCGAGGCCGCGGCGCTGCTCCCGGGCGCGCTGGTGGCGACCGACGACGGCAGCGCCGGCCACCACGGCCCGGCCACCGACCTGCTGGCCGACGCGCTGAACGGCTCCCCCGACGCGACCGTCTTTGCGTGCGGGCCGCCGGCGATGCTCGAGGCCGTGCGCGCGCTGTGCGCCGCACGCGGGGTCCCGGCGCAGCTTGCGCTCGAGTCCGGCATGGCCTGCGGATATGGCGCCTGCTTCGGCTGCGTCGTGCCCACGCGCGCCGGCTATGTCCGCCTGTGCGTCGACGGGCCGGTTCTCGACGCCGCCGACCTCGACACCGCGCTCGCCGCGGGCGCCGGACATTGAGCGCGGCGGTGCAGTTCTGCGGGCTGCGGCTCGCGCACCCCGTGATCAACGGGTCGGGGACCTTCGATGCCCTCGCGGCCCAGCGGGCGTTCGGCGACGCGGTGCTCGCGGCGTTTCCCTTCGCCGCGTACGTGTCGAAGACCATCACCGCAGCGCCCCGGCAGGGCAATCCGCCGCCGCGCCTGTGGGAAGCGCCCGCGGGGCTGATCAACTCGATCGGCCTCCCGAACAAGGGGCTGGACGGCTACCTCGCCGAGGACCTGCCGCGCCTGGCCGCCCTCCCGGTGCCGCTGATCGTCAATGTCATGGGCGACTCTCCCGAGGCTGTGGGCGACCTGGTCGGCGCCGTGGAAGACCGCCGCGAGGTCGCGGCGATCGAGCTGAACGTCTCGTGCCCGAACGTCAAGAGCGGGCTGGTCATGGGCGCCGACCCCGCCGAGGTCGGGGCGCTGCTGGATCACGTCCGGTCGCGCACCGCCAAGCCGCTGATCGTCAAGCTCACCCCGAACGCCACCGACGTCCCCGCGGTCGCCGCCGCCGCGGAGGCCCACGGCGCCGACGCGGTCTCGCTCGTGAACACCCTGCGGGGGATGGCGCTGCGTCCCGGGACGGGCGAGCCGTGGCTCGGTGGCGGCACCGGCGGCGTCTCGGGCCCCGCGATCCGCGCCGTCGCGCTGGCGCAGGTCCACGACGTCGCCCGGCGCGTCGCGATCCCCGTCGTGGGCATGGGCGGGATCCAGACCGCCGGCCACGCCCGCGAGTTCCTGGCGGCGGGCGCGACCTTGGTCGCCGTGGGCACCGAGAGCTTCCGCGATCCGGCGGCGGGGGCGCGGATCGCGGCGGGCCTGGCGGGTTGACGCTCGGTCAGGGCCGCAACGTGCGGGAGATTGCCGCCGCGGCGGTCGGCGGCGTGCTGTCGCGCCGGGGGATGCCCGTCGACTCGCGTCGGAAAGCCCCGGAAATCAACGAACGGCCGTCAATCCGCCTCAAGAAGCCTTGACCTCAACTCGACGTCGAGGCGAATTCGGCGATTCCGGGTTGCCTCGCGTCGGCGATGTTGGCAGTATCGCTCGCCATGCCGACGACGGCCACGACCAGCGGCCCGGCGCACGCCGCCGCGCCCGAACGCTCGCTCACCCAGCGCATGGACGCGCTCCAGCGCGCCAACGAGATCCGCTCGCGGCGAGCTCAGCTCAAGCGCGATCTCAAGGCCGGGCGGGCGTCGATCCACGACCTGCTGGCCGATCCGCCGGAGTTCGTGGAGACCGCGAAGGTCTTCGACATCCTGCTCGCCGTCCCGAAGTACGGCCGCGTCAAGGTCAACAAGGTCCTGACGACCTGCCGGATCTCCCCGAGCAAGACGATCGGCGGGCTCTCCGAGCGCCAGCGGACCGAGCTCGTCGCGCTGCTGCGCCGTCGCTAGCGCGCGCGTGCACCGGTGGCCCGGGTCTTCGTCATCACCGGCCCGTCGGGGGTGGGCAAGGGCACGCTGATTCGGGCGCTGCGCGAGCGGGTGCCCGAGCTGGCGCTGTCGGTCTCGGCCACGACGCGGGCGCCGCGGGCCGGCGAGCACGACGGCGCCGACTATCACTTCCTCGGCGCCGAGGAGTTCGAGCGCCGCGTGGCGGCGGGCGACTTCGTCGAGCACGCGAGCTACGCCGGCAACCGCTACGGGACGCTGCGATCGGAGCTTCACCGTCACCTGGCGGCCGGCGTCCCCGTGGTGCTCGAGATCGAGGTCCAGGGCGCCCGGCAGGTCCGCTCGGCGATGCCCGACGCCGTGCAGGTCTTCATCGAGCCCCCCTCGGAGGCCGCGCTGCGCACCCGCCTGGTCGGGCGCGGCACCGACACCCCCGACCAGGTCCAGGCTCGGCTCGAGACCGCTCGGGAGGAGCTGGCCGCGGGCCGCGAGTTTCCGCACCGGATCTGCAACGACCGGCTCGACGAGGCGGTCGACGCGCTCGAGGCCGTCGTGCGGCGCGAGCTGGCCGCGGCATGATGGCGCCCAGGCCGCCCGGCGGCCCCCGCTACACTGCGCTCCCGTGACGAAAGGCGACGCACTGTGATCTCTCCGCGCATCGACAAGCTGCTGGACCAGGTCGACTCCAACTATGCGAGCGTGATCGTGGCGGCGAAGCGCGCCCGCCAGATCAACTCCTACTACCACAACCTCGGGGAGGGAACGTTCGACGAGTTCCCGCCGCCGATGGTCGACACGCGGTCCAAGAACTACCTGACGATCGCCCTCGAGGAAGTCGCCGAGGGCAAGCTCAAGTTCGACTACCGCTAGGCCGCCGACCGGACCGGAACGATGGCCAGGCTGCTGCTCGGGGTCACCGGCGGCATCGCCGCCTACAAGGCGCTCGAGTTCGTTCGCCTGGCCACGAAGGCCGGGCACGCCGTCCGCGTCGTCCAGACCGAAGCCGCGGAGCGGTTCGTCGGGCGGGCGTCGTTCGAGGGCCTCACGGGTTCGCCGGTCCTCGTCTCGGAGTTCGAGCGCGACCCGGCTCGCGGCGCCTTTCCCGACCAGCCCGCCCCCGACCACGACCCGATCTCCCACCTCGAGATCGTCCGCAACGCCGACGCGTTCCTGATCGCGCCGGCGTCGGCAAACACGATCGCCAAGCTCGCCGCGGGCCTGGCCGACGGCCTCCTCACGACCGCCGCGCTCGCCGCTCCCTGCCCGGTGCTCGTCGCGCCGGCGATGAACGGCCAGATGTACGCGGCGCCAGCCACGCAGGCCAACCTCGCGACGCTGCGCACCCGCGGCGTCGCCGTGCTCGATCCCGAGACGGGCGCGCTGGGATCCAAGGGCGAGTGGGGGACCGGGCGGCTGCGCGAGCCCGCAGACCTGCTGGCCGCCGTCGAGGCGGTTGTCCCGTCCGGCGCCCCGCGCCCGCTCGATGGCCTGCGGGTGCTCGTCACCGCCGGCGGCACCCGCGAGCCGATCGACAGCGTGCGCTTCGTCGGCAACCGCTCCTCGGGCCGCATGGGCTTCGCCTTGGCCGACGAGGCGGCCCGCCGGGGCGCCGCGGTCACCGTCGTGGCCGCCAACGTCGCCCTGCCGCGCAGCCCCGCCGTCCGGTACGTCGACGTCGAGACGGCCGCCGAGCTGCGGGCCGCCTGCGAAGCGGAGTTCCCCGCCGCGGACGTGCTGCTGATGGCTGCCGCGGTGGCCGACTATCGCCCGACCAGTCCGGCGAACACGAAGATCAAGAAGGACGCGCCCGCGCTGTCGCTGGCGCTCGAGCGCACCGACGACGTGCTCGCGGGCCTGGGCGCCGCCCGGCGCCCGGGCCAGACGCTGGTGGGATTCGCCGCCGAGCACGGGGACGGCCTGCAGGCGGCGCGCGCAAAGCTCGAGCGCAAGGGGCTGGACGCCGTCGTGCTCAACGACATCTCCCGGGCGGACATCGGGTTCGACGCCCCGGACAACGAGGTGGCGATCGTGACCGCAGCGGGCGCCGCCGCGGTGCCGCGGGCCGGCAAGCCCGAGATCGCCGCCGCCGTGCTCGACGCGGTGCAGGAGCTGCGGCACGCCGGCCGCGTGCAGGAGGACCATGGAGCCCACGCCGGCACGCGTTGAGCCCGCCCAGCTCGAGGCCGCCGCAGACACCGCCCGGCGGATCGCGGACAACATCGCGAGCGCCGTCGAGGTCCGGCGCGACGTCCTCGCCGAGGTGCTGATCGCCCTCGGCGCCGAGGGCCACGTCCTGATCGAGGACAACCCGGGCGTCGGCAAGACGGCGCTTGCCCGTGCGATCGCCCGCTCGATCGGCGGGCAGTTCGCCCGCGTGCAGTGCACCGCCGATCTGCTGCCGGCCGACATCGTCGGCACGAATGTCTTCAATCCCCGCGAGGCGCGGTTCGAGTTCCGGCCGGGGCCGATCTTCGCGAACGTCATCCTCGTCGACGAGGTCAACCGGGCCTCGCCGAAGACGCAGTCCGGCCTCCTGGAGTGCATGCAGGAGCGCCGCGTCACGGTCGACGTCCACACGCACGAGCTGGCCCGTCCGTTCATCGTGCTCGCGACGCAGAACCCGGTC
>CAZEKK010000169.1:2963-6287 GCA_964512905.1 uncultured Solirubrobacteraceae bacterium | reverse complement strand
GCCCGCATGCGCCGCCTGCTCGTCCTCTGCGGGGCGGTCCTCTTCGTCGACACGATGTTCTACGGCGCGATCGCGCCGCTGCTGCCGTACTACGAGGACCGCCTCGGCATCAGCAAGGCCGCCGCCGGCGTGCTGGCCGGGGCCTACCCGGCCGGGACGCTGACCTTCGCGCTGCTGGGCGGCTACCTGGCCGCCTCGATCGGCCCGAAGCGCACCGTCATCCTCGGGCTGCTCGTCCAAGGAGCGGCGACGCTGGCCTTCGGCTTCGCCGACGACATCCTGCTGCTGGACGCGGCGCGGTTCGTCCAGGGGGCTGCCGGGACCCTCATGTGGGCCGGCGCCCTGGGGTGGCTCCTGGGCGAGGGGCCGCGCGAGCGCCGGGGCGAGATCATCGGCACCGCGATCGCCGCGGCGATCGCCGGCCAGGTCCTCGGGCCCGGCCTCGGCGGCCTGGCCGCCGCCACGGCGCCGGCGGCGGTGTTCGGCGTCGTTGCGCTCGCGTCGGTCGTCCTCGCTGTGATGGCGTCTCGGCAGCCGGCGGGCGAGCCGCCCGGGGCGCCGCCGTTTGCCGCCGTGCGGGTCGCGCTGCGGACGCGGTCCGTGGTCGTGGCCATGTGGCTGCTGATCATCCCCTCGCTGATGGCCGGCGTGGTCGAGGTGCTCGCGCCGCTGCGCCTCAGCGACCTCGGGGCCGGCACGGCAGTCGTCGGCGCGGTGTTCCTCGTGGCGGCGGCGATCGAGGGGCTGTTCAGCCGCTCGATCGGGCGTCTCGCCGACCGCCGCGGGCGCCTGCTGCCGCTGCGGATCGGCCTTGCCGCCGGCGCGGTGCTCCTCTTGGCGCTGCCGATCCCCGAGGCGGTCGCGGTGCTCTCGGTCGTCGTCGTGGCGTTCTGGACCGGGCTGGCGTTCTTCTGGGCCCCGGCACAGGCGCTGGTTGCCGACAAGGCCGAGGCGACCGGCCTGCCGGTCGAGTTCTTCATGGGCTTCTCCAACCTGGCCTGGGGCGGCGGCCAGGTGATCGGGGCGGCCGGGGGCGGGGCGCTCGCGGCGGCGACCGCGGATGCGGTCTCCTACGGCGTGCTGGCGGTCGTCTGCCTGGGGACGCTCGCGCTCCTGTCGACGGCATGGGGCCGCTCGGCCGGCCTCGACGTCCGTCCAGAGCAGCCCGCGGGCGCTCCATAACCCCGCGCCCGCGACCGACAACCGGGGCGAAGCCCATTCCCCCGATCGGAGTCACGGATGACCGTCGATCAGGGGCCAGCCCCGGCCCCCGCCGTGCGCGGGCGCTCGGCAGCGGCATGGATGGCCGCTGCGCTCGCCTGCATCACCGCCGCCAGTGCGGCCCCCGTTGCCCGCGCGGATGCGCCCGCGGCGGCGTCCAACCGCCTGATCGTGGGCTTCGACGACCGGGCGAGCGCCGGCACGGAGGCGCGCACGCTCGATGCCGCCGGCGCGACCGAGATCCGCGATCTCCCCAGCGCCGATGCCGTGCTGGTCCGCGTCGATCCGGGCGTGACTCGCGCCCAGGCCGAGCGCTCGCTCGATGCCGCGGCCGCCGTGGACTTCGCCGAGCCGGACTACCGCGTCACGACCGCTGCGGCCGCCGCCGATCCGATGTTCGGGTCGCTGTGGGGGCTGCACAACCTCGGCGGGTCCGGGGGCGTCCTCGACGCCGACATCGACGCCCCGGAGGCCTGGGACCTTGCGACCGGCAGCGGTGTCGTCGTCGCCGTGACCGACACCGGCGCCGACCTGACCCATCCGGACCTGGCCCCCAGCCTGTGGACGAACCCCGGCGAGATCGCTGGCAACGGCCTCGACGACGACGCCGACGGATGGGCCGACGACGTCAACGGCATCGACACCGCCAACGGCGACGGCAGCCCCGCCGACGACAACGGCCACGGCTCGCACGTCGCGGGCACGATCGCCGCCGCCGCGAACAACGGCATCGGCGTCGCGGGCGTCGCCTACGGCGCGAAGGTGATGCCGCTGAAGTTCATGACCGCCAACGGGAGCGGCTACACGAGCGCCGCGATCACCGCGATCGACTTCGCCCGCGCCAACGGTGCGACGGTGGTCAACGCGTCCTGGGGCGGCGCCGGATACAGCGAGGCGCTGCGCCAGGCGATCCTGGCCGCCGGGCAGGCTGGCGTCGTGGTCGTGGCCGCGGCGGGCAACGAGAGCCGCAACACCGACGCGGCGCCCTCCTATCCCGCCGACTACGACCTGCCGAACGTCATCTCCGTCGCCGCGTCGGATCGTGCGGACGGGCTGGCGCCGTACTCCAACCGCGGCGCCTGCTCGGTCGATCTGGCGGCGCCCGGGTCGGGCATCCTGAGCACGGTCCCCGGCGGCTATTCGACGTATTCGGGCACCTCGATGGCCGCGCCGCACGCGGCGGGGGTCGCTGCGCTGATCCTCTCGCGCGCCCCCGGCCAGTCCGCCGCCGACGTGCGCGCCCGGATCCTCGGCACGGCCGATCCCCAGCCGGCGTTCGCCGGCGTCACCGTCACCGGCGGACGTCTGAACGCCCGCGCCGCGGTTGCCGCCGCCGCGGGCCCCGTGCCCGCCATCCCCGCGTCCTGCGGCCAGCCCGCCCCGGCCCCGGCCCCGGCGCCCGCGCTCGCGCCGGTGCGCCCCCCCGCCATCTCCGGCGCGGTCGTCGAGGGCCAGATCCTGACCGCCGTCGCCGCCGCCTGGACCACCGTCCCGTCGCGCCTGGTCCGCCAGTGGCAGCGCTGCGACGAGCGGGGCCAGTGGTGCGAGGCGATTCCCGGGGCCGCCGGGCCGTCCTACCGGCTCGCCGCACCCGACGTCGGCGCCACGATTCGCGTGAAGGAGACGGCCACGGTCGGCGCCCAGCAGGCGTCGTCGGTGTCGCCCGCGACGGCGATGGTCCGCGCGGCGCCGGTCGTGACGCCGCTGCTGACGGTCTCAGTCGCCGCCTCCCAGCCCGCGCTGGCCCGCGGCGGGATCGCCGCGCGCGTCGGCTGCACCGCGACGTGCCGGGTGGCCGTGACCGTCGCGCTCGAGGTTCCCGCGACGGTGCGGGCCCGCGGCCGCGTCCGTGTCGGCGCGCGGGGGCGCACCGTGCGCGCGGTGCGGGCAGCGGCGTCGCGCTGGACCCGGAAGGTGATCGTCGCGCTGACCGGCGCGCAGCGCCAGGCGGCGGCCGCGGGCCTGCGCCGCGGCCAGGTGGTGCGCGCGGTCGTGTCCTTCCAGGGCATCGACGCCTCGGGCGGCCGCAGCGCCACGGTCGTGCGGTCGGTGCGCATCACCGGGTAGGGGATCGACGGCGCTCTGCGCCCGCACGGCCGGCCA
>CAZEKK010000169.1:0-2863 GCA_964512905.1 uncultured Solirubrobacteraceae bacterium | reverse complement strand
TGCCGGGGCGGGCGGACGTCCGTCGGTCCTGCCGGGGCGGGCGGACGTCCGTCGCGCTTGCCGCGCCGTCGCCGGGTGGATAGGTTCGACCGCGATGACCGGCGCGGGCGACGGCCTCTACGAGCGGATGATCGATGCAGCGGCGGGCGTCTACGGAGCCCACGCCGGCTGCCGGGCCATCCACGCCAAGGGGACGGTGTGCGCCGGCGCCTTCACTCCGGACCCCGCCGCGGCCGGCCGGTCGCGCGCGGCCCACTTCGCCGGGCCGCCGGTGGAGGTCCGCGTCCGGTTCTCCAACGGGAGCGGCGACCCGGCCGCCCACGACGGCGCCCGTGACGGTCGCGGGATGGCGACGAAGTTCCTGCTGCCGGACGGCGCGACCACCGACCTCGTGGCGATCAGCCGGGAGACGTTCTTCGTCCGCACGCCCGAGGACTTCCTGACCCTCATGGAGGCCCGCCGGCCCGATCCGGAGACGGGGCAGCCGGACTTCGCCAAGATCGGCGCGTTCCTGGAGGCCCACCCCGAGTCGGTCGGCCCGATCCAGTCCCAGCTCGCCGCCGCGCCGGTCGCCAGCTACCTGCGCACCGCCTTCCACGCGGTCCACGCCTTCCGGCTCGTCAACGCCGCCGGCGAGGAGGCCTGGGTGCGGTGGCACTGGGAGCCCGAGGCGGGCGTGCAGACGCTGGACGACGCGGACGCCCAGGCCCGGGAGCCCGACTTCCTGCAGGCCGAGCTCGCCGCGCGCCTGCGGGCCGCGCCGGCGGCCTTCGTCCTGCAGGCCGAGCTCGCCGCCCCGGACGACCCCCTCGACGACCCGACCGTGGTCTGGGGGGAGGGCCGGGAGCGGGTGGCCATGGGCCGCCTCGAGCTGACCGGCCTGGCGACCGACCGCGAGCGCGACGGCGACGTGCTCGTCTTCGACCCGACCCGTGTCACCGACGGGGTGCAGTGCGGACCCGATCCCATCCTCCAGGCCCGCACGTTCGCCTACTCGGAGTCGGTCCGCCGCCGTTCGGGCGTCGGCCGCGAGGCGATGCCGTAGGGGCCAGACGGCGGTCGGCGTGCCCTCCAGGGCGCGGGCGCGCGGCTGCGGGCGACCGCGCTACGCGGCCAGGCCGGCCCTGCGGGCCTTGCGCAGGCCCTGCTTGGCGAGCAGGCCGTTGGCGAGCAGCAGCAGGGTCTTCTGGGCGGGCGCCCGGAAGCCGGCCTTGGTGTGCGGCGCGTAGCGGGCCACGCCGTCGTCGCCGACCTCGAGCCAGCCGGTGTGCTGGCGGGCGGCGAGCCCGATGAGCTGCGCGTTGTACTCGTGGGCCAGCAGGCCCGCCCGCCGCCCCCCGGGCGGCAGCAGGCCGGGCGCCGCCGCGTCGAGCACGATGCCGCGCGAGTCGGCCCGCCCGACCGTGACGGGGAGGGCGGTCGGGTAGCCGTCGGCCTCGCGGAACGCCACGAGCTGATGGCGCAGGCGGCGCAGCGGCCGTACGGCGCGCGAGCAGTCCATCCGCGGCCCGGCCCCGTTCTTGGGAGCCGGCTGGGGCGGCGGGGGCGTGTCCGGCCGCGGCGCGCCGACGACCGCGGGCGTCCCGGCGCAGGCGAGGTCGGGCCAGGCGACGATCCGGTCGACGGTGATCGTGACCGGCACGCGGTCGGCGTAGTACTCCTGCAGCCAGCGGTCCCAGAAGACCCCCCGCTTCGGCTCGCCCATGAAGCGCACGGCCGCCGGGGTCAGCACCTCCTCGAGGTAGGCCCGGTCGGGCTGCTCGGTGATCGCGGCCGTGCCCTGCACGAGCACGTAGGAGCGCCGGGTCGAGAAGCCGTGCTCGCGGGCGTGGAAGGCGAGCGCGACCCGCGGCTGCGCCCGGATGCGCTCGAGCTTGCGCCCGAAGCCCAGCGAGGTGGTGAAGGTGACGGTCCCGGCCGCGCGATCGCGCAGGCCGATCGGCGCGACGGCGGTCACGACGGCGCCGCCGGCGGGCGTGACGTAGGCGAGGGCGGCGGTGAGGTCGCCGCCGAGCACGTCGTCGATGTCGTCGTCCCAGGCGACTGGCATGCGGAGCGACTGTACCGGGCGGCGGCGGCCCGGCTCGGGACGGCCGGGACTGGGCGCGGCGGGCACTCGCCGGCGCTTCCGGCCCGCGCGGCTGGCGTGCCGCGTCCATCGCCGCGGTCGCCCCGGGGCGCGGTGGCGCGCGCCTGGTCCGGATCGGGCTACCCTGCGCCGGATGAGGAGGCTCCTCTCAGCGGCGCTGGCTGCCGCCGCCGTTCTCGCGGCCGCGGCGCCGGCCCAGGGGGCGCGCACGCTCGACGTGACGCGCCAGTGTGCGTATTCCCGCCAGACGGTCAACTTCGCCGGCACCGGCTACGCGAAGGACGCCCCCTACCGCCTGACCATGAACGGGCGGACCATCCTGCGCGCGCGCACGACCACCACCGGCGACATCGCCGGGATCGTCCGGCTGCCCCGGATCTCCCGTGCCGCGGGCGAGCGCCGGTTCGTCCTGCGTGCCGCCGACCGGGGCGGATCGACGACGACCCGGCTCTACGCCACCACGCTGGATGCGCGGTTCAGCCCGGCGCTGCCGCGCAGCATCCGCAGCCGGGTGACCTTCACCATCCGCGGGTTCCTGCGGCGGTTCCGGACGGCCTACGTGCACTACATCCGCCCGAACGGGACGGTTCGCGCCACCGTGTCGCTCGGCCGCACCGCCGGCCCATGCGGCCGCGTCGTCGCCCGCCGCCAGCTCTTCCCGTTCGTGCCGACCGCCGGCCGCTGGCGCCTGCAGTTCGATCTCGAGCGCACCTACGTCAAGGGCCGCCGGCCGAAGCCGTTCGTCCGCATCCCGCTGACGATCGTGCCGAAGCG
>CAZEKK010000168.1:4428-6289 GCA_964512905.1 uncultured Solirubrobacteraceae bacterium | reverse complement strand
AGGCCGAGCGCGCTGCCGAGGACATCATCGAGGACGCCCGCGCCCGCGAGCGCGAGATCCGGCTCGGCGCCGAGGACTACGCCGACGAGATCCTCAACACCCTCGAGGTCAACCTCTCGAAGTTCATCGCGGCCGTGCAGCGTGGCCGCGAGCGGCTCGCCGGCAAGGACGAGCCGGTCGACGTCGCCTGACGGCCCCGTGGCGGACCCGCCGCCCGCCGCCGCCGCGCCGCCGCCGGAGTCGGCAGAGACCCGCCGCGAGCGGGTCTTCGATCTCGCCCGCACGACGGCCTTCTCGGACGGCGTCTTCGCCATCGCGATCACGCTGCTGGTCCTCACGATCGAGGCGCCCAAGCTCAGCGATCCCTCCGACCTCCCCGCGGCGCTCGGCGAACTGTCGGACTCGTTCTTCTCCTACGCGGTCTCGTTTGCGGTCATCGGGCTCCTGTGGTTCCGTCACCACCGCTTCTTCGGCTCGCTGGCGGAGGTGGACGGCCAGCTGGTGATCCTCAACCTCGCCTACCTCGCGTTCGTGTCGTTCATCCCGTTCCCGACGAACCTCATCGGCGAGTATCCCGAGGAGCCGATCGCGGTGGCGCTGTACGCCGGCACGATCGCGATGGTCGGCCTGATCGCGCTCGTCATGTGGCGCTACGCGAACGCCGCCGGCCTCGTGAGCCCCGGCAGGCAGTACCTCGCGGACCGTGCCACCGTGGTGGTGCTGGCCATCGTCCCGGTCGTGATGCTGATCTCCATCCCGATCGCCTACCTCGTCAGCCCGACGGCGGCGATGTACTCCTGGGCGCTGATCTTCCTCGGCCGCGCGGTGGCGATCCGCAGCAGGCGGTCCGGGGCACAGTGACGTGACGGTCGTCGAGGTCCTCGACACCGACATCACGACGCTGGCCGTGGACGCGATCGCGAACGCCGCCAACACGATGCTCTGGCACGGCGGCGGCGTCGCCGGCGCGATCGCGAGAGCCGGCGGGCCGGAGGTCGAGGCCGAAAGCCGCGCGGTCGCGCCCGTCGGCCTCGGCGAGGCGGTGGTGACCACGGCGGGCGCGATGCCGGCCCGGTGGGTCGTCCACGCGGCGACGATGGAGCCGGGCGGGCCGACGTCCGCGGAGGTGATCCGCCGGGCGACTGCGGCAACCCTCCGCTGCGCCGATGACCTGGGCGCCCGGTCGCTCGCGCTCGTAGCCCTCGGGACCGGCGTCGGCGGCTTCCCGCTTGCCGATGCGGCGAGGATCGAGGTCGCCGAGGTCCGCGCCCACGTGGCCGCCGGCACGGCCCTGGAACGGGTGGTGTTCGCCGTGCGCGGCGCCGAGGCCGTTGCCGCGTTCGAGGCGGCGCTGGAGGGGTGACGCCGGGGCCGGCGGCGCGCGCGCGGACGGCCGCGCGCGGAGCGCTTGCCGGGTTCGCGGCGCCCGCCGCGCGCGACGCCCGCCCGAACCTCCTCCAGATCACGATCGCTCTGCGCATCTGATCTGGATGAGGTTTCAGGGCACCGCTTCCGGACGTCGGTGCGGACCCCGCCTCACCGGATCTCGAACCCGGTCGCGCCGGTCGGGGCCTCCTCGGCGATCTCGATCGCCTCGACGCGGGCGCCGCGGGGCCCGGTGCGACAGAACGCCACAACGGCCGCGACCGCCGGGGGTGGCCCCTCGACGACCGCCTCGACGCGCCCGTCCGACAGGTTGCGCACCCACCCGGCGGCGCCGTGGCTCAGCGCCACGCGCCGGGTGCTGTCGCGAAACCAGACGCCCTGCACGCGGCCGCGCACGACCACGCGGCGCCGGATGATCGGGTCGGCGGCCACGGCGGGATGATCGCGGATTCGCCGTGCGGATCCCGTTGGGCGG
>CAZEKK010000168.1:0-4328 GCA_964512905.1 uncultured Solirubrobacteraceae bacterium | reverse complement strand
GTCGGCGGCCACGGCGGGATGATCGCGGATTCGCCGTGCGGATCCCGTTGGGCGGCCGCCGCGCCGCGACCGCCGCGCCGCGACCGCCGCGCTCCGGTCGATGCCGCGCTCCGGTCGCCCCGCCCGGCGCGCCCCCCTATGCGTCGTCGTCGGACGCCGCGCCCGCGGCGGCGAGGCGGTCGACCTCGTCGAGGTGCGTGCGCACGGTGTCGGCCATGCCCTCCACGACGCCCTGGGCGTCGTCGATGCCCTTCTTCGCCTTCGTGAGGTTGGTCTTGACCGTCCGCACCTGGTCGAGGGCCTGGAGAGCCCGCTCGACGTGCGCGGCGAGCGCCGCGAGGTCGATGCCCTCGGCCTCGCCGCGCTTGGCCAGCACCCGCGCGCGGGCCAGGCGGTAGGCCAGTTCGAGCGCGACGGTGCCGGCGGCGTCGTCCTCGGGGTCGTAGACGACGAAGAGCTTGTCGCCGTGCACCTCGCGGAGCATCTGGGTCTTGGCGGGAAGCTCCTCCTCGGAAGGCACCACGAGGACGGCGTAGTCCGCCTCGCGGTCGCGCAGGGCCCCGTTGAGTTCCTGAAGGGCCGCCGGCTTGGTCAGGCGGCGGTCCTTGGCCTCGAAGACGATCCGCCCGCGGGCGGGCCCGATCGCGCCGTCGACGTCGGACACGACGTCGCCCTTCTTCCCGTCGGCGCCGAGGACGTCCCCGACGGCGTGGGCGTCGTCCTGCTGGGCGCCGGCGATTACGTCGACGGCGGCGGCCACGGCCTCCTCGTACGTGCGCCCCTTGGCCGTGCCCTTCTCGCGCTCGGCCTCGAGCTCGACGGCGGCTTCGCCGGCGTCGCGGAGGCGCACGACCTCGGTCTGGAGCTCCCCGAGCTTGGCCAGGAGGTGGCGGACCGTGCGATCCTGCGCCTGCGTCACGCGATCGATCGCCTCCGACGTGCTCTTGCGGAACTCGGCGAACGGGCCGGCACCCTCGGTGGCGAAGAGCTGGGCAAGCAGGTCGGCCTTGGCCGCCGTCATCGTCTCGTCGACGGCAGCGCGCACCTTGTGCTGGACCGCGCCGCTGCTCTCGTCGGCGAAGTGGCGCTCGAGCGACTTCGCGAGCCGGCCGTTCTCGGCATCGAACACCGCCTCGAACTGCTGCTCGATCTGCTGGCCGACGACGCGGGCGCGGTCGGCGAACTGGGACTCGACCTCGCGTGAGACCTTCTCGAACTCGGCGCGGACGAACTCCGTGTCGGCGGCGGTCTGCTCGCGGTCGAGGATGCGGGCGCCGATCTCGATGGCGTCGGTGACGATCTCGGCGGCGTCCTCGCGCTCGGCGGCGAGGCGGACCGCCGTCTCGTCGCTGACGACGAGGCCGTCGACCAGCAGGCGGTCGCCGACGACGCGGACGTTGGGGGCGCGGAGTGGGGTGGCAGCTTCCATGAAGGGTGAGTCGCAGGGTAGGCGGCGGTCCTGACAGACCGAATCCGGTCGTGCCGGACGGCCCGCCGCCCAGCCGTGCCGCCGCCCTCAGCCCGCGCCGTTGCGCCGCTGCTGCCAGGCGATCAGGTCGGCACGCTGATGCGGGAGCGGCTCGGCCGTCGGCTTGCGGTTGCGCAGGACGAGCAGCGCGTTGTCGATTCCGAGGTCTTCCTCGAGGGCGATGACCGCCGCGGCAATCGAGGCGGACCGCTGCCACCCGGCCCGGCAGTGCAGGTAGACCGTGCGCCCGCCGCCGAGAGCCGACCGAACGTCGCCCGATGCCTGCTCGATGGCATCGAACGGCAGCCGCCCGTAGTCGCGCAGCGGCAGGCGCCGCTCGGCGATCCCGGCGCCGGTCAGGGCGGCGGCCACGCGCTCGCGGCCGGCGGCGGCGCGGGCCGCGTCGTCGCCGTACTCCGCGTCCTCGCAGAGGTTGTAGACCTCCTGCACGCCGAGCGCCGCCAGCTCGCCGACGTCGTCGGCGTCCAGCGGGATGGCGCCGACGATCAGCCCGGGCCAGACCCGGGCGTGGCCGAAGCGCTGAAACCACCCTGACATCGCCGGTAGGCTCGCACACGCCGCCCGATGCCGACTGCCGCGCCGCCACCGATCAGCTCTGCCGCGTGAGCGCGACGTCGTTCCTCGCCGCGCTCGCGGACGCCGGCGGCCCCGCGGCCCCGCCCGACCGCACCGCCCAGCTGCGGGCCTTGCTGCGGGCCGAGCTCGAGCGCGGCCGCGACGAGCTGGAGCTGACCCGGTCGGGCTACCCGGATCCCGTGGTCGTTGCCTTCGCTGCGGACGGGGACGGCGGGCTGGCGGCGGTCTGCCCGGTGGACCCCGCCGTCCGGGCCGATCCGGCCAAGGCGCCCGACCGGGCCTTCGCCGTGGCCGCGGCGACGGCGGGGGCCATCGCCGCGGCCAGCGGGGCCCCGGAACCGCATGCCGCCGCCGACCTGGCGCTGACCGCCGGCGTGCACGACGGCCACCTGGCGCTGCGGGTTCCCGCGCCCGGAGGGCCGGACGCCGTCCTCGCCGCCCTGGCCTTCGAGGAGTTCGCCGGCCCGGTCGACCGCCTGCGGACGGAAGCGGCGGTCGTGCCCGCCGCCGTGCTCGAGCCGCTCGCCGATCTCCGGATCCCCCCGGCGCCGGATCTGCGGACCGCAGAGGCCGCGGCGCGCCTGGGCGCCAATCCGGCCGACGAGGCCTCCCTTGCCGGCCACGAGGAGGCGCTGGCGGCGCTGCTCGCGCCGGTTCAGGCGGGCGCCGTCCGGCCCCACGACGACCCCGACCCGGCGCGGCGGGTTGCCCGGCGCATCCTCCAGCGCCTCGCGGGGATGGGGAAGTGGGGCGGCTACCACACCGACGTCACGCACCTCGGGCGGGGCTTCGAGGGCAACGACCGCGCCCTGGCCAGCGAGGTCGGGGAGCGGCTCATCGTGGCGGGGCTGCTCGCTGAGAAGCAGAGCGTCGGCCAGCGCCACGTCTTCCTCAACCCGCGCCGGGCCGGCGACATCCACGCGCTCATCGACCGGGCCCAGCTGCCCGCTGGGCTGCGCCTGCCTCGCGGCGGATAGGCTCGCGCACCATGGCGCTTGCCGACCACCTGCGGACCGCCCGCACGCTCGCCGCGTCGGGCGTGCTGGCACCCGTCCGGCCCGACCGCCTCGTGCGAATCGGCGCGGTGCTGGCGAAGTACGGGACCACGCCGGCGGCGGCGTTCGCCGCGGCGGCGGCCCGCCACCCCGACCGCCTCGCCATCGTCGACGAGCGCGGCGCGCTGAGCTTCGCCGAGGTCGACCGCCGGTCCAATGCGATCGCCAGCGAGTTCGCGCGCGCCGGCATCCGCGCCGGCGACGAGGTGGCGATCATGTGCCGCAACCACCGCGGCTGGGTCGAGGCCACCGCGGCCTGCGGCAAGCTGGGCGCCACCGCGCTGTACCTCAACACGTCGTTCGCGGGCCCGCAGATCACCGACGTCGTCACGCGCGAGGGTCCGAAGGCCGTGGTCTACGACGACGAGTTCGCCGACCTCATCCAGGCGGCGTCGCGGTCGCGGCAGCGCTTCGTGGGCTGGCGCGACGCCGGCGCCGGGGGCGAAGACCGCACGCTCGACGACCTGGTCGGTGCCGGGGATCCGTCGCCGCCGCCGGCCCCGCCCGAGCCGGGGAAGACCATCATCCTCACCTCCGGCACCACCGGCACGCCGAAGGGCGCCAACCGCGGCACCCCGAGCGGGCTGGCCGCGGTGGCCTCGCTGCTGGCGAAGATCCCGTTCAAGGCGGGCGGCGCCAGCGTCGTCGCGGCGCCGATGTTCCACGCCTGGGGCTTCGCCAACACGGCGGCGTCCGTCGCGCTCGGGCGGACGGTGATCACCCGGCGCCACTTCGACGCCGAAGCGACCCTGGCGCTCGTCGCGCGCCACCGCGCCGACGCCCTCGTCGTGGTCCCGGTGATGCTCCAGCGCATCCTCGACCTCGGCGCGGAGACGATCGCCCGCTACGACCACCACGCGCTCCAGATCATCGCGCTCAGCGGGTCTCAGCTCTCGGGCCCGCTCTCCACCCGCGCGATGGACGTCTTCGGGGACGTCGCCTACAACCTCTACGGCTCGACCGAGGTCGCGTGGGCGACGATCGCAACGCCAGCGGACCTGCGCGCCGCCCCAGGGACGGTGGGCATGCCCCCGCCCGGAACGATCGTCCGCCTCTACGGCGACGACGACCGGCCCGTCGGCGCGGGGGAGACCGGCCGGATCTTCGTCGGCAACGAGATGCTCTTCGAGGGCTACACGGGCGGCGGGGGCAAGCCCGTGATCGACGGCCTCATGTCCACCGGCGACGTCGGGCACTTCGACGCGGGC
>CAZEKK010000167.1:0-6351 GCA_964512905.1 uncultured Solirubrobacteraceae bacterium | reverse complement strand
CTCGGTCGCGTCCTCGATCAGGACGACCTCGTCGCCGGCGACGACTGCTTCTTCTCCGCGACCGGGGTGACCGACGGCGACGTCCTGCAGGGGGTGCGCTACGTGAGCGCCGGCGCGGCGACCACCGAGTCGCTCGTCATGCGCTCGCGCACGGGCACGGTCCGCCGGATTTCGGCGCGGCACAACCGCGCGAAGATCCGCAAGCTGCGCTCCGCCGCCGGGTAAGCCGCCGCGCTACGCCCGCGGCGCGGACGCCACGCGCCCGCCGTCGTCGCGCGGACGGGCCGCCGCGTCCGGCGGCAGCCCGAGCGCAGCGGCGGCCTCGGCGTCGGCGAACCGCCGCACCCGGCTTTCGGCGAGGTCCATGCGGGCCAGGGAGCGCAGGAACCCGTGGGTGACGATGATGTGGATGCGCGACTGGGTCTCCTGGTAGAGCCAGGTCGAGATGCCCGCGGCGATCGCCGGGTAGAAGTTCGCGACCTCGACCTCGACGTGGACGACGGCCTCGTCCGCCGTTGCACCGGGCCGGCGCTGCACCGCGATCTGCAGGCAGCCGTCGCCGCCGCGCCCTGCCCGGGCGACGAGGACGCCGGACTCGATGCGCCAGCGCACGAGGCCGGCGTCGCGGTCGAGGTCGTACTCGGGCGGCTGGAAGCGCAGGAGGACCAGGGGGCGGGCGATGAGGACCACGCACCGCTCGTCCGGGGTGTAGACGACGCGGATCAGCCCGAGGGTGCAGCGCGAGAGGAAGCGCCAGTAGGTCCGCGCGAGGCGCTCGAGGTGCATCGGGGTCCAGATCGCGTCGAGTGCCGCTTCGGGCATCACCGCCTCGGCGGCCTGGACCGAGCGGACCGCACCGCGGGCGTCGAGCGTCGTGCCGTTTCGAGGATCCACGATCCGCACCCCCGCAGCGGCCGCCGCGCGCGCCTGGCGTCGCGACGCGGCCCACACGACGGCGGCGGCGGCGGCGAGCGCCGCCGCGATGGCCGCCAGCAGCCTCACGTCCGCCGGCCCCGGGCCAGGGCGGCCCGCGCGGCGTCCTCGAAGCCCATCGGCGCGTCGTTGACTCCGGGCGGCGGCGGGGTGTCGACGACCATCTCGACCGACAGGCCGTCCACGAGCGGCTCGACGAGCCCCCGCTCCACCGGTGTCACGAGCGTCACCCAGTAGGACGACAGCCGCGGCGTGAGGACGGGGACGGGCACGATCACGGGCGGGCGGCGTCCGATGACGGCGGCGTAGCGGCGCATCATGTCCCGGTAGGTCAGCACATCGGCGCCGCCAAGCTGGATCTCGCCTGCGGGCACCTCGGGACGGGCCGCCGCGGCGAGGGCGGCGACGACGTCGTCGAGCGCGATCGGCTGAGACCGGGTGTCGACCCAGCGCGGGCAGACCATGGCGGGCAGCCGGCGCACGAGTGCGTCGAGCATGGTGAACGAGGCGCTCCCGGCGCCGATGACCATCGCGGCGCGGGCGTGCACGAGCTCGCCCACCCGCTCTCCGAGCAGGTCGGCGACCTCCTGCCGGCTGCGCAGGTGCTCGGATGGCGACGCCATCCCGGGCCCGAGCCCGCCGAGGTAGACCACGCGCCGGACGCCCGCCCGGGCGGCGGCGTTCGCGAACACGCGGGCCGCGCGGCGGTCGCGCTCCGCGAACGATCCGTCGCCGCCGCCCCGTCCCATCGAGTGCACGAGGTAGAAGGCCGCGTCGGCGCCGTCGAGGGCCGCGTCGAGCCCGCGGCCGGTGAGGACGTCGCCCGCCACGACCTCGGCGCCGGGCCCCGGGGCGGCGAGCTTCGCGGGGTCGCGCGCGAGACAGCGCACGGTGTCGCCACGCTCGAGGAGCACCGGGAGGAGGCGTCCGCCGATTTCGCCGGTCGCGCCGGTGAGGAGAAGGTGCTGGGGCATGCTCGGAAAGGGGTACGGCTCCGAGCCTCGGGGCGATTGACCCGTCGGGCGTGCCGATCCGTACCCGGACCGTCGAACGGCGAACGGCGAGTCCTTCGACACACTGTGCAATCTTGCTTCAGCCACCAGGGAGACTCGTGAACGGCCTCGCCATCAAGGATCTCGCGGCCCAGACGGGGGTCGCCGCCGGGACGCTCCGGATGTGGGAGCAGCGCTACGGGTTCCCCGCGCCCGCGCGCACCCCCAACGGCTACCGCTGCTACGACCCCGCCGACGTCGAGGCGGTCAAGCGGGTGGCGGCCTACCGCAAGCGGGGCCTGTCCGTCCGGGCGGCGATCGAGCGCGCCGCGGGGATGGGCCCGACGGACCGGCCGTCGATCTACGCCGCGGTCGCGACCGGCGATGCCGCACTGGCGTCGCGCCCGCTGCGCAAGTCCACGCTCTTCGCGCTGAGCCGCGCGATGGAGGACGAGGCGCTCGCCCGGGCGGCCGCGCCGGTGATGTTCGCCGCGTTCCAGCGCGAGGAGTTCTACCGGGCGGTCGAGTTCCGCTACCGGCGCCTCGCGGCCGCCAGCGACGCCACGGTCGTCTTCGCCGACTTCCCGGATCTGCGCCACGCGCCCGGCGGGCCGGTCGAGGTGCCGATCGCGCCCGAGGATGCGCTCGGCAACGAGTGGGCGGTGATCGTCGACGCGCCCGGCTTTGCCGCCTGCCTGCTGGCCTGGGAGCAGCCGGGCACCATCGCTCCCGGATCCGCTGCGGACGACGACCGGCGCTTCGAGGCGCTCTGGACGCTCGACCCGCAGACGACCCGTCGCGCCGCGCAGGTTGCCACGCGCCTCGTCGCCCGGCAGTCCGCCGAGGTGGGCGCGGAGATCGACGCCCTGCTGGCCGACCGCCCGCTGGCGATCGAGGAGCCTGCCCCGGGGCTCACGGCGCTGACCAACCGAATCGTCGACTACCTCGAAGCGGCCTGACCGCCGCCGGCCCCCGTCAGCAGCCGCTCGGCAGTCGCTCGATCTCGACCGCCGCCCCCGCGGCAAGCTCGCCCTCGCCCGGCGCGACGAAGGCCAGGGCGTCGGCGCCGAGCATCGAGCTGAGGACGTGCGACCCTTGGGGGCCGGTCGGCGTCGCCTCGGGGCCGTCCGCCGTCTCGCGCAGCGCCACCCGCACTGCCTGCTCGCGCCCCGGGATCCGCCGGACCGACACGGCGAGGCGGGCCGAGGTGCGCGGCGGGAGCGCCGGGGCGCCCTGCAGCCCGCGCAGCGCCGGCGCGGCGAACAGCTCGAAGCCGACCATCGCCGACACTGGATTGCCGGGCAGCCCGAGCGCGAGCTGAAGACCATGCACGCCGAACCAGACCGGCTTGCCCGGGCGCAAGGCCACGCGCCAGAATCGCTCCTGCACGTTCGCGGCGCCGAGCGCCGTCCTGACGTGGTCGTGCGGCCCCACCGACACGCCGCCCGAGAGCATCACCAAGTCGGTCGCGGCAAGCGCATCCCGGACCGCTGCGGCGGTCGCGTCGGCGGTGTCGGCCACGCGCAGGATCTGGACGACGTCGGCGCCCTCGCGGCGCGCCAGCGCGGCCAGCGTGAGCGTGTTGGTCTCGTGGATCTGGCCGGGCCCGAGCGGCGCGCCCGCGGCGACGAGCTCGTCGCCGGTGGCGAGCACCGCGACCCGCGCGCGCCGCGTGCATTCGAGGTGGCCGACGCCGGCGGCGGCGGCGACACCGACGGCGGCAGCGTCGAGGCGCCGGCCCGCGGACAGCACCTCGCTGCCTCCCCGCAGGTCCTCGCCGGGCGCCCGGACGTTGCGCCCGGGGGCGGCGGCGGTCGCGACGAGCACCGTGCTGCCGTCGCGCTGCGCGTCCTCGAGCGGCACGACCGCGTCGGCGCCGGCGGGCATCGCCGCACCGGTCGAGATGACGACCGCCTCGCCCGGGCCGGTCGCGGCGGTCGCGGGACGCCCGGCGCGGCTCTCGTCGACGATGCGCAGGCGGCGGCCGCCGGGGCCGGCCACCACCGCGTAGCCGTCCATCGCGCTGTTGGCGAACGGCGGGACATCGGCGGCGGCGCGCACCGGCTCGGCCAGCACCCGACCGGCGGCGTCGGCGAGCGCCACCCGCTCGGACGGCAGCGCACGGACGGAGTGAAGGACGATCCGCCGGGCCTCGGCGAGCGGGATGAGGGCGGCCACGGCGGGGATTCTGCCCGGCCGGCCGCCGGTGCGGCGAATGCGCCCGGGGCTACCGCAGGACGAGGACGCCGATGCGCTGGACGCCGTCGAAGCCAAGCTTCCTGGCGACGGCCTGGGTGAGGTCCCAGTTGGCGTTGTTCGCGTAGGGTCCGCGATCGATCACCGGCACGGTCATCGACCGGCCGCGGTGGAAGATCTCGACCGACGTTCCGCACGGCAGGGTGCGGTGCGCGACACCGATCGTGCCGGGGCGCAGGATGGTCCCGCACGCGGTCCGCGATCCCCAGGGGCCGCCGTACCACGTCGAGATCTCGCTCCGATAGACGGTCACGACGGTCTGGGCCGGGACGTCGCCGGTCGCCAAGCGGACGGCGGCGCTGGCCCCGACGACGGCACGCAGCGTGATCCGGCCGGACCGGTTCGTGCGCCACACGGCCGCGAAACGGCCACGGCGGTCGACGGTGGCACTCGCGACCGTGACCCAGCCCGCGCGGCGGTCCTGGCGCTGGATCGCAACGGCCGTCCCGGCGCTGCGGGCTCCGACGCTGCCCGAGAGGGCGAGCGACCGACCGAGCAACGCGTAGGGTCGGGCGTTGAGCATCGGCTGCCCCGGGGCCGGAGCGGCGAGGCCGCCGCCCGCTGCGGGCGCCGGCGCGGCAGTCTCCGGCGACGCCGGCGTGAGCCCTCCGGCCGCGGCAGAGGCCGCCGCGGGCAGGGCGAGCACCGCGCTGACGGCGAGCGCGGCGGCCACGGAGGTCGCAGGACGGAGGGGCGTCATGGTCGGCGGTCCGGCCTACGAGGTGAGCTGTCGGGCTCGCGCGGGGCGCGTCGTGCTGCTCGCGCCGGGCGCTACGGATGACGTCATCCGATTCGCCCCAGCGGACCAATCGGTCCGCAGTGGGTCCCCCGTCCGACCCGCGCAGGACGCGAGGCGGTTCGGCCAGAGCGCGGCAGTATACCCGCCGCGGTGCAGGGCGGCGTGCCCGACCGTGCGAGGGGCGTTCAGGGCTTCGGGATGCGGGACGCCGCGTCGCGCACGAGGCGCACGCCGACCGACAGCCCGAACTGCGCCAGCTCGCCGGCCGCCTGCAATGCCGTCCCGACGAGATCGGCGCCGGTCGCCGGGGGCGGCGCCGTGCGCCGCGGCGGCTCGGACGGGGACGCCGCGGCGGCGCGCGTCGCCGCCGAGGGCCGTACCGCCGCGGGGTGCGGGCTTGCGGGCGCCTTCGCGACCCGCAGCCTGGGCTTCGCTGCCGCCGGGGCAGGGTCCGGGGCTGGCTTCGCCGCGGCCTTCGTGGTCGCCTTCGGCTTCGGCTTCGCCGCGGCCTTCGTGGTCGCCTTCGGCTTCGGCTTCGCCGCGGCCTTCGTGGTCGCCTTCGGCTTCGGCTTCGCCGCAGCCCCCGGCGCCCCTGCGGTCGTCGCCGGCTTGGCCTTCGCCGTGGTCGCGCGGGCCTGCGCGTCGCCGACGCCGCCTCGGCGGGCGCTGCGCCGGTGGGGCCGCGCGCGCGGCAGGCTGGCCATGACGCCCTCGTCGGCGCCGTCGCGCGGCGTTTGATCGCTCATCGTGGAGCCCTGCGTGGCGTGAATTCCATCCCCATGGCCCACATGATCGCGCACGGAGCGGATCCGGCGCGGCGCAACTTGAAACGCCTGGCCACGTTGAACGTAGTGTCAGTACCGGCTGGACGGCTCCGACACCCGGGTCGCCACGCCGGTGCGCTTGACTTCAGAATGTAAAGCGCATACCCTGTAGAACGTATGTTTGAGTCCCGGGAGTGCGCGCTAAAGCGCGCGCGCCTCTGGCTCGATTCGTGTCAGCGCGCCCCGTCCTCCCCAACCGCGGGGCGCCCCGAAGGAAAGAACTAGATGTCAGTAGCGGAACTGCAGGAACTCGATGAGGTCAAGGCCCTTCTCGTCAAGGGCCACACCGACGGCGTGCTGACCCACGCCGAGGTCGATCGCACGTTCTCCGAGCTGGACGTGGACGAGACCGAGGTCGAGGAGCTCAAGGCGTATTTCGAGAAGTCGGAAATCGAGCTCGTCGACGAGGTCGATCCCGCGATCCAGGCTGCCCAGGTCGAGCGCGCGCCGGACAAGCGCGGCGGCCGGCGCAAGGCGCGGACGCCGCTCGATCTCAAGCCGGACATGACCTCCGATTCGCTTCAGCTCTTCCTGAAGGTCATGGGCTAGGTCGGGCTGCTCACGGCCCAGGAAGAGGTCGATCTCGCCAAGCGCATCGAGCGCGGCG
>CAZEKK010000166.1:0-6366 GCA_964512905.1 uncultured Solirubrobacteraceae bacterium | reverse complement strand
GCTGGATCGCCCGCTCGGTTTCGTCGTAGGCGCCCTCGCCGTAGTGGAAGTCGTGCAGCATCCCGCGCTGGTCGAACAGGTAGCGCGCGGGCCATCCGGCGTTCTCGTAGAGCCGCCAGACCTGGAAGTCGGTGTCGATGACGACGGGATGCTCGACGCCGAGGCGGGTGCAGGCCGCCCGGACCGCGTCCTCGTCGCGCGACGGGGGGAAGCCCGGCGCGTGGACGCCGATCACGCGCAGTCCGGCGCCCGCGTAGCGCTCGTGCCAGGCCGCGAGGTAGGGGAGCGTGTGGAGGGAGTTGACGCGGCAGAAGTCCCAGAACTCCACGAGCACCGGCCGGCCGATCTGCTTGTCCATGCGCAAGGGCGCGACGTTCACCCAGGGCAGGCCGGCCGGAAACGGAGGCGCGGCGATCGTGTCGGTGCCGGGACGCACGCGCGCAGACGGTAGAGGATGGCGGGCGCCGGGCAGGCGGGCGCGGCGGCCGCGTGGTCGGGGGGCCGGCGGCGGGCGCGGCGGTCGCTTGGTCGGGGGCCGGCGGCGGGCGCGGCGGCGGCGGTCAGCGGCCCGAGGCGACGGCCCGGGCCACCGTCCGACCCGCGAGGGCGACCGCCATCGTCGACTGGCCTGGCAGCACGCTGTCACCGGCCAGCCACACGCCTGCCGCGATGCGGGGCGGGACGGGCAGCGGCGGCGGCGCGCCCGCGATGGCGGGGAAGCCGCCCACCCGGCCGCCGGCGCGGGCCGCGAAGTCGATCCAGGTGGCCGGCGTGGCGGTGATCGTGCGGGCCGGCGGGGGCAGGTGCGGCGCGAGCAGGTCCAGGACCGCCGCCTGCGCTGCGGCCTTGCGCTCGTCGTAGGCGAGTCCGCGCTCCGGCCAGGCGGACCGGTCCGCGTGCACGGAGACCGTGGCCGGGCGCAGCCCCTCAGGGGTCGTTCGCTCGGCGCCGGCCACGGACACGAAGACGCTCTGGCGGCTGCCGAGCAGCGAGCCGTCCGGCGCTTCGATCTGGAGGAACCGCCCGGTCTCCGGGAGCCCCGCGCCGGGGAGGGTGAGATAGAGGCAGAGGGCGCCCCACGCCTCGGGCTGGCCCGCCAGGCGCCGCTCGTGGCGGGCCGGCAGCCGTCCGAGCAGCCGCCGGGCGTCCCACGGCGTGACGTTGAGGACGACCGCGTCGGCCGCGAGGCGGCGGCCCGAGGCCAGCGTGACCGCGTGCCGCTGCACCCGGACGGCCTCCTCCCCCTCGACGAGATCGCCGCCGAGCGCCCGGAAGCGGTCGGCGAGCGCGGCGGCCAGGGCGCCCATCCCGCCCTTGAGCACGGCGGTGCCGCGGTGGGGCAGCACGAGCGCCAGCGCGGCGTAGAGCGCCATCGCCCGGTCCGCCGGCGCCTGGGCCGTGATGAGCAGCTGGAGGTCGCAGAACCGCTCGAACGCCGTTCCCTCCAGCCGGTGGCGGCGCAGCAGCGCGCGCACGGGGCGGGCGACGAGGGGCGCCAGCCCGGCCGCGCGCCACGGCGGCGCCGAAGCCGCCATTCGCAGCCAATCCGCACCGCTGGTCGGCGGCAGCGGGGGCCGCCGGCGCGCGGCGGCGAGCACGGTGTCGGCCGCGCGCTCGCAGGCCAGCCAGAACGGCTCGACGCCTGATCCGAACGCCCCGGCGGCCTCGTGCAGCCAGCGATCGCGGTCGACCCAGCGCCGCACGGCGAAGCCGTCGCCGTGCACCGACCAGGCGACCTCGGGCCGGTGGTGGGGGAGATCGATCTCCAGGTCGGCGAGCACGCCGCCGAGCAGGCCGGGGTCGTCGAGGCCGAAGGCGAGCGTCGCGCCGGCGTCGTAGCCGACGCCGCCGAGCGGGAAGGTCGTGGCGCACCCGCCGACGTGGCGGCGCTCGACGATTGTCACCCCGACGCCCCGCCGGGCAAGCTCACAGGCGGCGGTGAGGCCGGCGACGCCGGCGCCCACGACGACGGCCTTCCTCGCGCGGGGCGCAACTTCGCGGTTTGACTCGTGTCCCGACACCATGAAAGATCCGCCTCCACGGAGGAGAGGGATCACCGCGGCGCCGGGGCCGGGTCTGCCCGGCGGGAACCGGCGCACGCGGCGCAGCACCGCACTACCATGAATGTGACTGCCATCACACCATCCGAAGCACGCCTCGGAGAGCACCGCGGGGCGGACGGCCTTCTTCTCCGCCCGTCCGCGTCGTCGGCGCCGCTCCGGAGCCAACCGTCCCAGGAGGGATGCATGCGTAAGCTCGTTCTCGCCGCCGTTGCCGCGGCGGTGCCCCTGGCCTTCTCGGCGAATGCCTTCGCCGCGAACTCGGTCAAGTACAACCTCAAGATCGTGCCGAACCAGAAGTCCGCTTCCAAGTCGAAGCTCCGGACGGTCTCGATCAACCCCGTTCTCAACTACGTCAGCACCGACTCGTCGAAGATCGTCGATCCGCTGCAGTTCACGGACCTCGTCATGCCGAAGGGCTTCACCTTCAACACGAGGGGCAAGCAGACCTGCAAGGAGAGCGTCCTCGCGGCCCAGCAGTGCGGGCGCAAGGGCCTGCTCGGCGCCGGCGGTGCCTCGTTCATCGCCGCTGCGGGCGGCCAGTCGATCCCGGCGAGCACCGTCCGGATCACCAAGGGCGGCGTGCCGAACAACAAGGGCATCCTCGTCTACCTGTCCGGACCCAGCAAGTTCTTCATCCTGTCGAACGCCGAGACGCCCGTGCAGGACCAGCGGACGTTCCCCGGCCAGCTCATCAAGGGCTCATCGCCGATCATCCGGATTCCGGTCTACAAGATCGTCGTGGCGACCCTGACCGTGTCGGTCACCAAGTTCGACGCGCCCATCGGTCGCGTGTTCAAGGCGTCGACCACCTGCCCGCGCGGCGGCTGGAAGTCGACCGCCAAGACGAAGTTCCGCAAGCCGGGCGGCGACCAGAACCCCGGCGCGCAGTTCGTCAACGCGACCGCGACGGTGGCCTGCCGGTAGGCGACCACGCAGTCTCCGCAGGACTCGAGCGGGGCGGCTGCGGCCGCCCCGCTCTCGTTCTGCTTCCATACCGGGCCGCGATGCGCTCCGTGATCCGACTCCCGCTCGCCGCGACCGCCGCCGCGGCCCTCTGCGCCGCCGTGCCGTCGGCGGCGCCGGCCGCCTCGTTCCTCTCGGCGCGGGTGTCGACCGGCACCGGCGCAGTCAGCGTCGCCTTCGACACCGGCGCCCCCGCGACCGGCGCCCCCACGCCGCTGGCCCGGCTGGCCCTGCGGCTGCCCGCGGGCTTCCGCGTCGCGCCGCGCGCCGCCTGCCGGGCCGAGACGGTCCTGCTCCGCCCGGCCCGCTGCCCGGCCTCCTCACGGGTGGGCGGGGGCACCGCGCGCCTGGCGGCGTACAACTCCGGCGCCCGTGCGCCCGGCGGGCGCCTCGACGTGGTGGCAGACCTCGCCGCCTACGCCGGTCCGGGCGGCGACTTCCTGCTGCGTGCCGAGATCGGCCGGCCGTTCGCCCAGGTCCTCGTGTACGAGGGGCGCGCCCGCGGGCGCGACGTCGTGCTTCCCCTCGGCCAGGGCGACGTCGCCGGCTACGAGCTGTCGCCCGCATTCGTGCGGCTCACGCTCGGGGGGCCGTCGGGTGCGGGCTACATCCGTCGGTCCGCCGCCTGCCCGGGCGCCGGGGGCTGGGTGTTCGGGGCGCTGCTGCGCTACCGCTCCTTCGACGGCCTCCCGCCCGATCGCCCGCTGCGACTCCGCGGCAGCGCGCCGTGTCGCGCCCCCGCCTGACCGCCGTCCCTATTGTCCGGCCCATGAGTCGAACCCAGAAGGCCATTGCTGCCCTCGTGGCCCTCGTGGCCGTCGTCGTCGCGTTCGTCGCCCTGCGTCCGTCCGACGATGGCAACGAGCAGCCGCCGGTCGCGCCGGCGGCCACGGCGACGCAGCCGGCGGCCGACACCACGCCCGCGCCCCCCCGCACGACCGCGACGACGCCGCCCAAGCCGACCGTCACGACGATCGCCGTTCGCGACGGCGCGCCCGTCGGGGGCGCCAAGACGGTCACGGTCAAGAGCGGTGAGACGGTGAGGCTGCGGTTCACCTCCAACGCCGAGGACGACATCCACGTCCACGGCTACGACCTCGAGAAGACCGTGCCGGCGAACGGATCGGTCACCTTCACGTTCAAGGCCACCAACGAGGGCGTCTTCGACATCGAGGCGCACAGGACCGACAGCGAGATCGCCAAGCTCGAGGTCGTGCCGTGATCCGGCGGGCGGCGCCGGCGGCCGCGGCCGCCGCGGCGGCCGCCCTCGCGCTTCCGGCCGCGGCCGAGGCGCACGGCATCGTCGGGCGAGCCGACCTGCCGATCCCGGCGTGGCTGTTCGCCTGGGCGGCCGCCCTCGTGCTGGTCGTGTCCTTCGTCGCGCTCGCCCTCCTGTGGCCCGAGCCGAAGCTCGAGCGGGCGCGCCAGCGGCGCATCGTCCGCCTCCCGGCGGTCGTCGACGTCGCCGCCGGCGCCATCGGAATCGCCACGTTCGCGGTCGGGGTCTACGCCGGGCTCGCGGGAACCCAGACGGCCACGGCCAATCTCATGCCGCGGCTGGTGTTCGTGGCCTTCTGGGTGGGCGTGCCGGTGGCGAGCGTCCTGTTCGGCGACGTCTTCCGGCTCCTGAGCCCATGGCGCGCGCTGGCTCGCGCCGTCGCGTGGGGGGCCCGGCGGCTGGGCGTCCGCGGGCCCGCCGCGCTGCCCTACCCGGCGCGGCTGGGCTGGTGGCCGGCGGTCGCCGGCATCTTCGCCTTCGCCTGGGTCGAGCTCGTCTACAGCAACCGCGACGACCCCTCCACGCTGGCCGTCCTCGCGCTGGCCTACGCCGCCGCACAGCTGATCGGCATGAGCCTCTACGGGATCGAGGCGTGGAGCCGCAACGGCGACGCGTTCGGCGTCTACTTCTCTCTGTTCGCGCGGCTGTCGGCCTTCGTCCGGCGCGAGGGCGCCCTGTGGCTGCGCACGCCGCTGTCCGGCACGACGTCGCTGCCGGCGACTCCCGGCGTCGTCGCGCTCCTGGCCGTGTCGCTCGGCTCGACGGCGTTCGACGGGGCGTCCGAGGGCGAGCTGTGGCAGGAGATCGGCCCCTGGCTCCAGCAGCGCCTCGTCGACATCGGGTTCTCGGTGCAGGCCGGTCTCGAGATCGCCTTCACGATCGGGCTCGCGGCGGCGGTGGCGCTCGTGGCCGGGATCTACGCGGTCGGCGTGCAGGGCATGCACGGCCTCGGTCCCCGCCTCAGCAGCCGCGATCTCGCGCGGCGGTTCGCGCACACGCTGATCCCGATCGCGTTCGCCTACGTCCTGGCCCACTACTTCTCGCTGCTGGCCTACGAAGGGCAGGCCTTCGCGTTCCTGGTGTCCGATCCGCTCGGGGACGGCTCGAACCTCTTCGGCACGGCGGGCCAGGCGATCGACTACTCGGTGGTGTCGGCGACGGCCATCTGGTACGTCCAGGTCGGCGTGCTCGTCGCCGGCCACGTCTCCGGCCTCGTGCTCGCCCACGACCGGGCCCTGACCGTGTTCCGGTCGCCCCGCAACGCGACGCGCTCGCAATACTGGATGCTCGCCGTGATGGTCGGCTTCACCTCGCTCGGCCTCTGGCTCCTCTCGGTCTCGAACCAATGATTCCGCCCTTCGCCCACGCCGGCCACTGGCTCAGCTCCCTCATCTACGCGATCCCGGTGCTGATTCTCGTGGCGCTGCTCGTGGCCGACCGCCTGCGGACCCGTCGGCGCGACGGGGACGCCGAGCCCGACCGCGAACCGCCGGTCGAGCCCGTCGAATCGCCGCCGACCTCCGCAACTCCGTGAGCCGCTGACGGTTCACCTGCGTAGGCGCACGTATGACGCGCGCTGGGGTGACACGAGGAAGACGGAGATGAGCGCCAAGGAGCTGTGGGACATGCTGGAGGCCGTGGACGACACGCGCGAGCTCGTCCTGCTGCCCGGGCGCCTGGACGGCTCCGAGCTGCTCAGCGAGCTGTTCGTGGCCTGGAGTGCCGCGCGGGCCGAGGCGAACATGGCCCTGGACGCCTGGGAGCTCCGGCCGGGTGCGGAGGCCTACGCCGTCTACCGCGCCGCCGAGGACCGGGCCGACGCCGCCGAGGATGCGCTGGCGCTGGCGACAGCCAGCCAGCGGCGCCCCCGCGCGATCGCCTGGACATGAGCGCCGATTCCGTCTCGCCGCGGGGGGCGTGGGCGGGCGGCTCGGCCTTGCTCCTGCCCGTCGGCCATCGAATGAAGGGAATCCGTCGCTCGAACGACGGGGATCGTTCAATCGATCCGCGCCGGCGCGCCTTGGCGATCGAGTGAACGAAATCCGCTGCTCGAACGACGGG
>CAZEKK010000165.1:0-6377 GCA_964512905.1 uncultured Solirubrobacteraceae bacterium | reverse complement strand
AGCGCGGGCGGGCGATCTCATCCAGCGGCGTCGCTCGCCTCCGCCCCCGCCACCACGCCGTCCGCGAGCAGCCGCCCGATCTCCGGGTCGGTGAGCCCGAGGACCTCGCCGAGCACCTCCTCGGTGTGCTCGCCGAGCTGCGGGGCCGGGCGGACCGGCAGGCGGCCGTGGAGGCTGGAGTCCAGCGGTGAGCGCGGCATGAGGTAGCTGCCGACGCCCGGGTGCTCGGCGCGCTCGAACATCGGGTTGGCCTCCGAGCAGCGCGGATCCTCGTCCACGAGCTGGCGGAACGTCTGGTACGGGCCCCAGGAGACGCCGTGCTCGGAGAGCCGCGCACGCACCTCGGCGAGGGTCTTGCGCGCGAACCACGGCCGCAGCACCGCGGCGATGAAGTCGCGCGCCTCGAAGCGACCGGCCTCGGTCTCGAGGTCGTGGCCGGTCGCCTCCTGGACGGCCCGCATCGCATCGGCCGTGTGGGTCGCCTCGACCAGCGCGGTCCACTGACGCGGGGTCAGCGCCACCACCATCACCCGGCGGTCGTCGGCGGTCGGGAAGTCGTGCCCGAACGCCCCGTAGAGGTAGTTGCCGTCCTTGGCCTGGTCGTGCGCGGCCAGCGACACCTCCGCGATGCGGCCGAGGTTGCCGACCATCGCGAAGGCCACGTCCGAGAGGGCGATGCGGATGAGCTGGCCCTCGCCGGTCCGCATGCGCCAGCGGTCGGCGGCGACGAGGCCGAGCGCGGTCATCTCGCCCAGCACGCAGTCCCACGCGGGCAGGACGCTGTTGAGCGGCTCGGAGACGTTGCGCGGGCCGGTCGCCCACGGGAAGCCGGTCGCGGGGTTGACGGTGTAGTCGACCTCCGAGCTCCCGTCCGGGTTGCCGGCCAGCGCGACCATGATGAGATCGGGCCGGCGCGCCGCGAGCGCCTCGTAGCTCAGCCACCCGCGCGCCGGGAAGTTCGTCAGGAAGGCGCCGGCTGCCGCCACCAGCTCGCCGACCAGCTCGCGGCCGGCGGGCGACGCCAGGTCCACCCGCAGCGACCGCTTGCCCTTGTTCAGCCCGGCCCAGAAGAGGCTCTGGCCGTCGGCGGCGAGCGGCCAGCGGCGGTGGTCCAGCCCGCCCTGCAGCCCGTCGAACCGGATCACGTCGGCGCCGAGCTGGGCCAGCGTCATCCCGCCGAGCGGCGCGGCGACGAACGCCGAGCCCTCGACGACGCGCAGGCCCTGCAGGATGCCCCCGCGCGGGTCGCCGGCGCCCGGCTGGACGGCAGCGGGTCGCGGATCGCCGGCCATGGCGCGGATGCTAGATGACGTCGCGCGGACACCCGGGCCTCGCGGTCCTTCCCGACTGTCGCGCTGCTGACACAGCCTCCCGCGCGCCGCCGACAGACGCATCGGCGGCCGGGGCGCAGGATGGACCCACGCTCATCCACCGTCACCCGAAAGGGGTCCGCCATGTCCGCCACGCTCACCTCCCTCCGCCGCCTCCCGATCGCCGTCGTCTCGGCGCTCGTGCTGGCCCTCGCGTTCACGTCGGTCGCTTCTGCGCTGCCCGGCAAGCGCAGCGTCGACGCCAACGACCTGCAGTCCAACGTCGTGAAGTCGACGAGCATCGTCAACGGCGCCGTCAAGACGCAGGACCTCGGCGCCGGCGCGGTCATCTCCCAGACCGTCAAGGACGAGTCGCTGACCGGCGCCGACATCCTGAACGGGTCGCTGACCGGCGACGACGTCAAGGACGAGTCGCTCACGGGCGCCAAGGTCCTGAACGACTCGCTGACCGGCGACGACGTCAAGGAGTCCACGCTCCAGGGCGTCGCCTCCAGCAGCATCCGCACGATCGTCGGCGCGGGCAACGTCCCGACCGGCACGACCGGCCAGGCCACGGCGACCTGCGCCGCCACCGAGCGCGCGATCGGCGCCTCGGCGGCCTACACCATCCCGAACTTCCAGGATGGGAACCAGGTCAGCCAGCTCGCCGGCCTGTTCATCACCGGCGTCCAGCCCAACCCCGCCACCGGCGGCCAGAACGTCCAGAGCTACACCGCCTACGCCCGCAACGAAAGCGGCACGGCCCGGACGATCCAGGTCTACGTGACCTGCCAGAGCAAGACCATCTCCTGACCACAGATCCCCCCGGATCAGGAGTCCCCGCGGGGCCGGCCATCGCGCCGGCCCCGCGTCGTGCTGCGGGGCGCGGGCGCCCCGGCCCGCGAGCGCGCGGTGCGGAGCAGCGCCGAAGCCCGCGAGGGCGCGGTGCGGCGCAGCCCGCGAACCAGCGCCGGCCGTTGCCGCCGAGGCTGGTACGGCTGCTAAGGTCGATTTCCGATCGCGTTTGCCTCCATTAGCCGCCCAAGGGAGTGATCTCGCACCATGCCGACCTCGAGCCGTCCCGCCGCCCCGCCGGCCGCGGCCATCGCCGATTCGATCCTCGACACGATCGGCCACACGCCGCTCGTGCGGCTCGCGCGGATCGCGGCCGGCCTCACGCCCCAGGTGGTCGCCAAGGTCGAGCTGTTCAACCCCGGCGGCTCGATCAAGGACCGCGTCGCCGTCGCCCTCATCGAGGCCGCTGAGCGGGACGGCCGCCTCAAGCCGGGCGGCACGATCGTCGAGCCGACGAGCGGCAACACCGGCACCGGCCTGGCGATCGCCGCCCGCCTGAAGGGCTACCGGGTCATCGCCGTCATGCCCGACAAGATGAGCCGGGAGAAGATCGAGCTGCTGCGGGCCTACGGCGCCGAGGTCGTGGTCGCCCCGACCGACGTTGCGCCCGAGAGTCCCGAGTCGTACTACCGGGTCGCCGACCGCCTCGCCGAGGAGATCCCGGGCGCCTTCCAGCCCAACCAGTACGCCAACCCGGCCAACCCCGCCGTGCACGAGCGCACGACCGGCCCGGAGCTGTGGGAGCAGACCGGCGGCCGCATCACGCACTTCGTCGCCGGCGTGGGCACCGGCGGCACGATCTCCGGCGTCGGCCGCTACCTGAAGGCGCGCAACCCGGCCATCGAGGTGATCGGCGCCGATCCGGTCGGGTCGATCTACTCCGGCGGCCCGGTCCGGTCCTACATCGTCGAGGGCGTCGGCGAGGACTTCTGGCCACAGACGTTCGACCCCTCGGTCGTCGACCGCTACGTCACCGTGTCCGACAAGGAATCCTTCCTGGCCACCCGCCGGCTGGCCCAGACGGAGGGCATCCTCGCCGGCGGGTCGTGCGGGACGGCGCTGCACGCGGCGCTCGAGGTGGCGCGCGGGATCACCGATCCGGAGGCGATGGTCGTCGTCGTGCTGCCGGACGGCGGGCGCAACTACCTCTCGAAGATCTTCAACGACGCGTGGATGACCGAGTACGGCTTCCTGGACCGGGGCATCGAGCGCACGCTCGGCGACGTGCTGCGCCAGAAGCACGACGGCGGCGAGGTGCCCGACCTCGTCACCGTCGAGACGCAGGGTCGCGTCCGCGACGCCGTGGCGCTGCTGCACGAGCACGGGGTGTCCCAGCTTCCGGTGGTGGCGGCGACCGATCCGGCGACCGTCGTCGGATCGGTCGGCGAGCGCGGCCTGCTGCGCCACGCGGTCCGCGAGCCGCGCCTGCTGGACGCGAGCATCGTCGAGGTGATGGAGCCGCCGTTCCCGGCCCTCCCGGCCACCGAGCCGGTCCGCGAGGCGGTCGAACTGCTCTCGGGCGACCGCCAGGCGCTGCTGGTGACCGAGGCGGGCCGCCCCGCCGGGATCCTCACCCGCACCGACCTGCTCGACGCGCTCGTCGCATGAGCGCCGCCGACGCCGAGCGCTGGAGCCTCGCCACGCGGGTCGTGCATGCCGGCCTCGAGCCGGACCCGACCTACGGCTCGATCGTCCCGCCGATCCACCAGACCTCGACCTACGTGCAGTCCGCGCCCGGCGAGTTCGTCGGCGACTTCGACTACGCCCGCACCGACAACCCGACGCGCGCGGCGCTCGAGGCCGCGCTCGGCGATCTCGAGGGCGGCCGCGCCGCGGCGTTCGCCAGCGGCCTCGCCGCCGAGCAGGCGCTCATCACCGCGGTCGCGTCGGCGGGCAGCCACATCGTGCTGCCGGCCGACCTCTACGGCGGGACCTTCCGCCTCGTCGACAAGGTCCTCGGCCGCTGGGGGCTGGCCCACACGCTGGTCGACCAGACCGACCTCGATGCGGTGCGCGCCGCCCTGCGGCCCGAGACCGCGCTGCTGTGGATCGAGAGCCCGACGAACCCGCGCCTCGATCGCGTCGACATCCCCGCCTTGGTGGAGATCGCCGGCGACGCGCTCGTCGTCGTGGACAACACGTTCGCCACGCCGGTGGTCCAGCGCCCGCTCGAACTCGGGGCGCACGCCGTCGTGCACTCGACCACGAAGTACCTCGGCGGCCACTCCGACGTCGTCGGCGGCGCGGTGATCGCCGGCGACGACGATCTCCACGCCAAGGTCCGCTTCGTCCAGAACGCCGCCGGCGCGGTTCCCGGGCCGCTGGACTGCTTCCTCGTCCACCGCGGCCTGCGGACGCTGGCCGTCCGCGTCGCCGCGCACTCGGGCAACGGGCGCGCGGTGAGCGAGTTCCTCGCCGCGGCGCCGGGCGTGCGCGACGTCCGGTGGCCGGGCTTCGGCGGCATGGTGTCCTTCCGCCACGACGGCGCCCGCGACCTCGTCACTCGCACCGAGATCTTCTCGCTGGCCGAGTCGCTGGGCGGGGTGGAGTCGCTCATCGAGATCCCCGCGGCGATGACCCACCAGTCCGTCGAGGACTCGGCGGCGGCGGTGCCGCCCGACCTCGTCCGGCTCTCCTGCGGGATCGAGGATCCGCTCGACCTCATCGAGGACCTGCGCCAGGCCATGGGCGGCCCGGCGACCGCCCCGCCGCCGGCGCTGGGACGGTCGCTGCTGCACGACCGGTAGGCAAGGAGCGGTCCACGCCGCCGGAGATCCGGCCCCGGTCAGCCGATGGTGCCCGCGGCGGCGAGGATCAGGACGACCGCCCCGAGGACCAGCCGGTACCCGATGAAGATGTCGAGCGAGTGGTTGGTCAGGTAGCGCAGCAGGAAGGCGATCGAGGCATACCCGACCACGAAGGCCAGAACGGTGGCGATCGCCGTCGGCGCGAGGCCGGGCCCGCCGCCGTCGCCGATCTTGCGCGCCTCGAAGAGGCCGCTGAGCACGACCGCCGGCACCGACAGCAGGAACGAGTAGCGGGCCGCCGCGGTCCGCGTGAGACCCTGGAAGAGGCCGAAGGAGATCGTGGCGCCCGAGCGCGAGACGCCGGGGATGAGCGCCAGCGCCTGGGCGAACCCGATGACGATGCCGTCGCGGGCGTTCAGGGTCTCGAGGTCGCGGGACTTCGCGCCGAGGCGGTCGGCCGCGAGCATCACCAGGCCGAAGACGATCAGCACCGCGCCGATCAGGTAGAGGCTGCGGGCGCCCGTCTCGATCTGGTCGCGGAACAGGAACCCGAAGATCCCGATCGGGATCGTGCCGAGCACGATGTACCAGCCCATCTTCGCGTCCTGGTCCCACTCGGTGCGCGGGATGCGCAGGCTGCCGAGCCACGCCTTGGCGATGCGCCACAGGTCGGCCCGGAAGTAGAGGAGCACGGCTGCCATCGTCCCCAGCTGGATGACCGCCGTGAACGCGGCGCCGGGATCCTCCCAGCCGGCGAAGGCGGGCACGATCCGGACGTGGCCGGTGCTCGAGATCGGCAGGAACTCGGTGAGGCCCTGGACGATGCCCAGGACGATGGCCTCCAGGGTGCTCATCGAGCGGGCCAGCCTACTCAGCGGCCGGGGGCACTGCGTCCCTGAGCGCTCTGGCACGGCAGCGCTCAGGCTGCGGGTTTCCCGCAGTTCGGACGTCCAAACGCCACGGGAATCCACCCGTCCTGGGCGTTCCCGGAGGCCTACTGTTCGCGGTCGCGATGACCTCCCTCGAGCTTGCTCGCATCCAGTTCGGCGTCACGACGCTCTACCACTTCATCTTCGTCCCGGTGACGATCGGGATGGCGCTGTTCGTCGCCATCTGCCAGACGGCCTGGCACCGGACGGGCAACGAGTCCTGGCTGCGCGCCACGCGGTTCTGGGGCAAGCTCATGCTCATCTCGTTCGCCCTGGGCGTGGCCACCGGGATCGTTCAGGAGTTCCAGTTCGGCATGAACTGGGCCGAGTACTCCCGCTACGTCGGAGACATCTTCGGCGCGCCGCTCGCGATGGAGGGCCTGGCCGCGTTCTTCGTCGAGTCCACATTCCTCGGGCTGTGGATCTTCGGGTGGGGGCGGCTCTCGCCGCGCATCCATCTCGCGACCATCTGGGCGGTCGCCGGGTCGACGATGCTGTCGGCCTACTTCATCCTCGCCGCCAACTCGTGGATGCAG
>CAZEKK010000164.1:2947-6423 GCA_964512905.1 uncultured Solirubrobacteraceae bacterium | reverse complement strand
AGGTCGGCGACGTGGCGGGCGATCAGGGCGCCGGTCGCGGTCATGCCGATGAAGATCGGGCCGTCCCAGGCGCGGATCGACCCGCTCGTCTTCTCCCCCAGCGCGGTGTGCGCCTCGTCGCAGATGACGATCGTGTACGCGTCGGAGATGCGGCCGGCGTTGCGGACGAACCACTGGTAGGTCTCGACGGTGACCGGGCCGTCGGCGCGGTCGGCCCCGTCGAGGAGCGCCGGGGAGATGCGGTCGGCGTCGCCGCGGTCGCGCAGCTCGCCATGGAACTGATCGACGAGGTTGCGCCGGTGAGTGAGGATGAGCACGCCGCCGGTTCGCGACGCCTCGACGAAGCCGAGCGCCGCAACCGTCTTGCCCGCCCCCGTCGCGTGCTCGAACCAGAAGCGCCGCGCCGCGTTGGGATCCTCGGGCTGCTCCGGAAGCTGGACGTCCTCGTCGAGCGCCTCGTCGGCCCAGTCCTGCGGCTCCTCGGGCTCGTCCTCGTCCTCGTCCTCTTCGCCGGGGAGGCCTGCCGGCGCGAGGGCCGGCGCCTCCGCCAGCGCGCCGTTCGCGCCGCCGCGGGCGTTCCCGTTGGTGGCGCCGTTGCGCTGCGCTTCGGCGAGCAGCGCGATCAGCGTGCCCGACAGGGCGTCGACCTGGTGCGCCGACAGCGTCGTGCCGTCGACGAGCTTGGGCTCCTCCTCGGAGAGCAGGCGCTCGAGGCCGAGCAGCAGCGACCACTTCCGCCTCCACGCGACCGACGGCTCAGTCGCGCCGGCGTCGAGCTCGGCGAGCGCATCGTCGAGCGCGAGGCGGCGTGGCGACTGCGGCGCCAGCGCATCCTCTGGCGCCTCGCCCTCCAGCACGTACGGCTCGCGGGCAAACGCCACCGCTCGCTCGAGATCGGCGGATTCGGGGAGGGACACAGCCGCGACGGCTGCTGGCGTGGAGTCGGCCATGGGGCGACGAACTGATCTGCGGGGAGCCGCCAAGCTGCGGCGGCGAGGAGAACCGGGCGGGCCAGTCGGCGGAAGGGGCACGACGTGAGCCCTCGCGCGGTTACGCCCCGGAGCATACACCGTCGCGGGCCGGAATCAGCCGCCTGTCAGCACGCATTCGCACGCGGACGATCTGCGAGGCTTGCCGGGTGCCGACCGAGGCGAACGGAGGCATCGAGATCCGCCCAGCCCGGGGCGACCGCGAGATCGCCGCGGCGCTCGCGCTGCGCCACGCCGTGTTCTGCCTCGAGCAGGGCGTCAGCGAGGCCGAGGAGCTCGACGGCCGCGACGACGAGGCCCTGCACCTCGTCGCCGTTCCTGCCGGGTCCGGCGCGGTCGTCGGCACCTGCCGCCTGGTCTTCGACGGCGCCACGGCGAAGCTCGGGCGCATGGCGGTGGCCCCCGACGCGCGCGGAGCCGGCATCGGCGCCGCCCTCCTGCACGCCGCCGAGCAGGCCGCCGCCGCCGAGGGCGCCGGGCGGGTCGCGCTGCACGCCCAGGTCGACGCGCGCACGCTCTACACCCGGGCGGGCTTCGCCGAGCGCGGAGGCGTCTTCTCCGAGGCCGGCATCGACCACGTGGCGATGGAGAAGCGACTCGGTGCCTGAGGTCCGCGTCGACGCGCTCACGGGCCTCAAGGTGATCGTCGCCGCCGGCCGCGCCGGGCGACCGGGCGGCGGCCTGTCGGCCGAGCCGGCCCCGCCGGTGGACCCCGCCGCCGACCCGTTCGCCGAGGGCCACGAGGACCGCACGCCGCCCGAGGTGGATGCGATACGCCCGGGCGGCGGGCCGCCGGACACGCCCGGCTGGTCGGTCCGGGTCGTGCCGAACCTCTATCCGGCGCTGGCCGCGAACGCCCCGGCGCCGCCGCCGGATTCCGCGCCCGACCTGTTTGGCGCCGCGGCCGCCGACGGCGCCCACGAGGTGATCGTCAACGGGCCGCAGCCAGCCGGCAGCCTGCACGACCTGCCGCCCGCGCAGGTGGCCGCGGCGCTCGACGCTTGGCGGGCGCGCATGCGCGCCCACGCCGGGGCAGCCTACGTGCACGTGATGGTCAACGAGCGCCGCGAGGCCGGCTCGTCGCTGCCGCACACCCACGCCCAGCTCTACGCGCTGCCGTTCGTGCCCGCGGAGGTCGCGCGCGAGCGCGAGCGGTTCGGCGCCCACGCCACGCGCACGATGGGCCACAACCTGCTCGAGGACGTCGTGCAGGAGGAGGTCCGGCGCCGCGAGCGCCTGGTGGCGATCGACGACGAGGCGGTGCTCGTCGCCCCCTACGCGTCGCGGGTGCCCTATCAGCTCATGCTGGCTCCGCGGCGCCCGCGGGCACGCTTCGAGGACGACGGCCCGACCGGCGCGGCGCTGCTGCACGACGCCCTCGGCCGCCTCGCCCGGTGCCTCGGCGCCTCGCCGCCGCTGAACCTCTGGGTGCGCACCGCGCCGCGCGGCGCCGAGCACTACTGCTGGCGGATCGACATCCTCCCCCGCCTGACCCACCTCGCCGGCCTCGAACTGGGGACGGGCGTGCACCTGAACGTCGTGGCGCCCGAGCAGGCCGCCGCGGACCTGCGCGACGCGTGATCTTCGTCGCCGCCGTGATCGCGGCCGCAGTGCTGGCCGGCATCGCTGCCGAGCGGCGACGCGGGGCGCAGGCGCGCGACGCCGCCCGCCGGGCGCTCTTCGTGGCGCTCTACGTCCTGTTCCCGTTCATCGTGTTCTTCAACGTCGCCCGGCTGCACGTGACCGTCGACATCGCCGGCGGCATCGGCCTGGCCTACCTCATGCTCGCCATCGTCGGCGGACTCGCCTACGCAGCGGCGCGGCTCCTGCGCCTGGACCGGCCGCAGCAGGGCGCGCTCGTCACGGCAGCGATCCAGGCGAACACCGGCTTCGTCGGCGTGCCGCTCGCGACGGCGCTGCTCGGCAGCGCGGCGCTCGGCCAGGCCGTCGCCTACGACGCCGTGGTCAGCGCCCCGGTTCTGTTCGTGGCCGTGTTCGCCGTCGGCGCGGCCTTCGGCTCGACGGCCGGAACCGGTGCCCGCGAGCGGACCGCCTCGTTCTTCCTGCGCAACCCGCCGCTGCTGGCGCTCGTCGCGGCGATCATCGCTCCCGACGCGCTGGCGCCCGACCTCCTCGTCGATGCCTCCCAGGTGCTCGTCTTCCTGCTGGTGCCGATCGGCTTCTTCGCCGTGGGCGTGACCCTGTCGACCGAGTCCGAAGTGGGCGCCTTCCGGTTCCCGCCGCGGATGACCGCGCCCGTCGGCACCGCGCTCGTCCTGCGCCTCGTCGCCGCCCCGGCGATCCTCGCGGGGCTGGCCGCGCCGCTCATCGACCTGCCGGACACCTACCTCCTGCTGGCGGCGATGCCGACCGGCATCAACTCGCTCGTCGTCGGCCACGCCTTCGGCCTGGATCTGCGGATCATCTCCAGCGCGATCGCCTGGAGCACCGCGATCGTCGTCACTGCGGGCACGGTCGCCGATCTCG
>CAZEKK010000164.1:1504-2847 GCA_964512905.1 uncultured Solirubrobacteraceae bacterium | reverse complement strand
GGCTCGAACTCGTCGGCGCGGCGGTGGCCGTAGGGGTGCTCGCCCGCGTCGAGGCCGGCGGCGATCAGCTCGCAGATCAGCGGCATGTCGCCCCGGGTCTCGTCCGGGTAGCCGAGCAGCCGGTGCAGCGCGACGAACTCGGGCAGCGTGTCCTCGAGCTCGACGCCCTGGAACTCGGCGAGCCGGTCCCGAAGCTCGCTCCACTGCGCCAATTCGTCGTCGTCGAGGCCGGCGGCCTGCACGTCGGCGTGCCAGGCCCGCGGCAGCGTGAGCTCTCCCGAAAGGGTGAGCGCGCGCGGGACGGGCACGGCGAGGGGCCCGCGCGGCGGCGGGGCGTCCGCGCCGGGCGCGGGCGCGGGCACGTGCACGGCGGCGACCGCCTCGCGGTGGACCGTGCGCAGGCCCGTCGGGGCCGCCTCGGCGTCCCAGAAGAGGAGCAGCAGGCCCTCGCGCGGCAGCGGCCCGTCCAGGCCCGCAGCGGCTGCGGCGGCGAGGTCGATCTGGGCGAGGAAGGCGAGCGACTCGCCGAGCCGGTCCGGCCATGGCGTCTGCGCCGGGAGGTCGGGCGCGCCGCCGACACGCGACCCGCCGGCGGGCGCGGCGGCGTCCGCCAGCGTCAGCCGCACGCTGAGGCGGGCCAGCGCCTGGACCTCCGCCGCCCGGAACGCCAGGCCCGCATCCTCGGCCAGCCGCAGGAGGTCGACGGTCGTCGCAGTCCGCGCGGCTGGCGCCGCGGCCACCGTCTCGGGCTCGAGGAAGCCGGGCTCCTCGCCGAGCGGGTCGTCGACGTCGCCGGCGAGGTCGAGACGCTTCAGGGCCGGCGCGGCCTCCATGGCGCCGCGCGCCAGGCCGCCGAGCATCTCCTTGAAGAAGGCGCGCCTGTCGCCGGGGGCGTCCATGTGGCTGAGGGTAGTGCCTGCGCGCGCGCCCGCGAGTGCGGGCGGGGGCGCGGCCGCTAGGCTCGCGGACGTGCGGGCGCTGGTGCAGCGAGTGAGCCGGGCGGCGGTCTCGGTGGACGGCCGGGAGGTCGCGGCGATCGGCCCCGGGCTGCTGGTCCTGCTCGGCGTCACCCACGCCGACACCGAGGCCGACGCCGACCGCATGGCCGCCAAGCTGGCGGCGCTGCGCGTGTTCCCAGACGCGGAGGGCCGGATGAACGAGCCGCTTGGGGACCGTGAGGCACTCGTGGTGAGCCAGTTCACGCTCTACGGCGACACGCGCAAGGGCAACCGGCCGAGCTACGTCGCCGCCGCGGCGCCGGAAGTCGCCGAGCCGCTGTACGAACGCGTCCGGGCCCGCCTGGGCGCCCCGGGCGGCGTCTTCGGCGCGCACATGGAGGTCGC
>CAZEKK010000164.1:0-1404 GCA_964512905.1 uncultured Solirubrobacteraceae bacterium | reverse complement strand
GCGGGGTCGCCGTAGGCGGCGAGCAGGTGGTCGGCGTCGGCGAACGCGGTCGCCATCCCGGCCTGCGTGACCGCGTTCACGTGGGCCTTGGTCGTCGCAACCGGGCCGGGCGGCATGCGCGCGACGTCGGCGGCGAGCGCGTCGACGGCGGCCGCCAGTCCGTCGGGGTCGGCGACCCGGTTGAGGAACCGCAGGGCC
Organism: uncultured Solirubrobacteraceae bacterium; assembly: GCA_964512905.1. GTDB lineage: Bacteria > Actinomycetota > Thermoleophilia > Solirubrobacterales > Solirubrobacteraceae > CANJIV01. Next base: position 1,206 of record CAZEKK010000164.1, on the reverse strand, counting down.
AGCGCCTCCTCGGCGCCGAAGGACCGGCAGGTGATGACGAGCTCCTTCGTGGCCGCCGGGCCGATCTCGCGGACCAGGCGCGGCACGCCGCCCCACGCCAGCGGGATCCCGATCTCGACCTCGGGGATCCGGAAGACGGTGTCGCGCGCCGCCACGCGCAGGTCGCAGGCTGCCGCCAGCACGAGGGCGCCGCCGACGACGTGGCCGTGCAGCGCGGCGATCGTGATCGCCCGGACGCCCTCGAGCGCGTCGGCGGCCCGGCCGCCGAGCGCCGCCAGCGCCCGCCGCCCGCCCGGAACCTCCGCATCGGGATCGAAGACGACGCCGAGGTCGCCGAGGTCCGCGCCGGCGCTGAACGCCCGCCCGGCGCCGGAGAGGACGGCCACGCGGATCTCGGGGCTCGCGTCCAGCCAGGCCGCGGCCGCGCAGACGTCCTCGAGCGCCTGCCGCGACAGCGCGTTGAGCTTCTCCGGCCGGTTCAGCGTGAGCCGGGCCAGCGGGGGATCGGCGCGGATCGCGATCGTGGCGAGGTCGGGCGGAGCGGCCACGCCGCGATTCTCCCACGCCGCCGGTACTCTCCGCCGCCATGCCGCCGACCGACCGCTTCGTCATCCGCTTCGCCGCCGAGCCCCCGCAGGACTCCGCGCCCTACGGCCGCTGGGCCGAGACGCTGCGGGCCGAGTTCCTTTCCGCCTGCCTGCGGATCGACAGCGAAGGCGTGACCCTGGGGGCGCCCGGCGACATCGAGTGGTATCCCGACCGGACGTACGAAGGGCGGACCTACGTCCCGGCGACGACCCGCACCGAGAACGGCTTCGAGCTGTTCGGGCACGTCTCCTTCGGGCGCGACGAGGAGGGCGAGCCGGTCGACGTCGCCGCGACGGCCGACTTCACCGAGGAGACCACCGACAACAATCCGGACTGGACCGTCGACCTCTGCGACGAGGAGCTCGGGTCCTGGCGCGGCGAAGCGGGCAACGTCGCCACGATCACGCTGGTCTGGGGCCGCCCGGTCGGCGGCACGGGCGCGATCGCCACCGCGGAACTGGCGGGCCTCGCCGTCGACCAGTGCCCGCTCGGCGAGGACGGCCGCTTCACGCTCGTGGCGCCCGACAACTACCGCCAGGACACGCTCGAGGTGCTGATCTGGGACCGCGGCGGCCGCGAGCTGGCGCGCGAGTCCCTCTACGAGGATGACGGCGACGA
>CAZEKK010000163.1:3553-6444 GCA_964512905.1 uncultured Solirubrobacteraceae bacterium | reverse complement strand
CTGCTGGCGATGCTCAACCCGACCGAGCTGCGCCTCTACGAGTCCGAGTCGGAGATCGTGCGCTTCGCCCAAGGCGAGGGGTACATCCAGGTCGGGGGCAACCGGGCCCTGATGCTCGTCGAGGACGCCACGCGCCCTGAGGATCTCGACGTCGCCGAGTTGCGCGACCGGCTGGCCGAAGCCGAGGGCGAGCTCGAGCGCGCAGCGGCGGGCAGCGCCGAGGCGGGGAAGGCAGCGCGCGACAAGAAGCGTGCGGAGACCTTCCTGGCCATCGCCGAGGGCCAGCACCTCCAGTAGGGCCGTGCCCGACGCCGGCCCGCCGCGGCGGCCGACGGCGCCGGCCGCGGCCGCTCCGTCGCACGAGGCGGCGGGCGCCGCGCTCGTGCTCCTCTCGGCCGCCGGGTTCGGCGCGATGGCGGTCTTCGGCAAGCTGGCCTACGACGCTGGCGTCTCGACGCTGACGCTGCTCTTCGTCCGGTTCCTGCTCGCCGCCGCGATCTTCGGGGCGATTGTCGCCGTGCGGCCCGCCCTCGGACCGCGCGGAGCGGGGAGGCGGGCGATCGCGATCGGACTGGCGCTCGGCGCCATCGGCTACGCGACGCAGTCGGGCCTCTTCTTCGGCGCCCTGCAGCGCATGGACGCGTCGCTGCTGGCCCTGCTGCTCTACACCTATCCGGCCTGGGTCACCCTGGCGGCGGCCGCCCTCGGGCGCGAGCGGCTCACCGCGCGCCGCCTGCTCGCGCTCGGCCTGGCCTCCGGCGGCCTCGCCGTCGTCCTGGCGGGAGCGGCGTCGGGCAGCTTCGACGCCGCCGGCGCCGCGATGGGCCTCGGCGCCTCGCTGGCCTACACCGTGTACATCCTGGTCGCCGACCGGACCGGCCTGGCGATGCCGGCGCTCGGCCTCTCGGCGCTGGTCTGCACCGGCGCCGCGGCGACCTTCGGGGTCGTCGGCCTCGCCGCGGGACGCCTCGGCGCGGGGTTCGAGGCGGACGGCTGGCTCTGGCTGGCCGCGATCGCCGTCGTCTCGACCGTCGTGGCGGTGGCGGCGTTCTTCGCCGGGCTGGCCCGGGTGGGGCCGGGGGCCGCGGCGATCCTCTCGACCTTCGAGCCCGTCGTGACGGTGGCGCTCGCCTTCGCCGTCTTCGGCGAACGGCTGAGCCCGCTGCAGCTCCTCGGCGCCGCGCTCGTCCTGGCCGCCGCGGTGCTCCTGTCCGCCCCGCGGCGGGCCGCGGAGCCCGTGCCGCCGGCCTGAACGGCGGCTATGCTCAGCCGGCCATGACCGACGCGCCCGAGCTGCGTCCCCCGCTGCCTCCATTCACCGAGGAGACCGCCCGCCAGAAGGTGCAGGCCGCCGAGGATGCGTGGAACACCCGCGATCCCGAGCGCGTTGCGCTCGCCTACACCGAGGACTCGGAGTGGCGCAATCGCGACGAGTTCTTCTCGGGCCGGCCGGCGATCATCGAATTCCTGCGGCGCAAGTGGGCGCGCGAGCAGGAGTACAGGCTCCGCAAGTCGCTGTGGGCGTTCACCGGCAACCGGATCTCGGTGAAGTTCGAATACGAGTCGCGCGATCCGAGCGGGCAGTGGTGGCGCAGCTACGGCAACGAGCAGTGGGAGTTCGCCGACAGCGGCCACATGCGCCGCCGCGAGGCGAGCATCAACGACGTGCCGATCGACGCGTCGCAGCGGCGGCTGTAGCTGCGGTTCGTGCCGGGCCGCCGCGCCCGTGCTCGCGACCGCGCGGCAGGGCGGGCAGAGGCGAAACCAGACCCGCCCGGGGGCGGGCGCCGGTCAGAGCGCGGTGACCGGGAGGTGGGCCGCATCGCGGCGCGCCTTGTCGGTGGCGCCGGGAAGGTCGCCGAGCGACGTGTAGGCGGCGGCGCCGGGGTCCACGCCCACGGCGGCGGCGTCGGGGCTGTCCAGCTGCTCCAGCAGCGCCTTGGACGCGAGGATCTGGCCGCCGGCCGCGGTCTGCTCGATGCGCGCCGCGTCGTTGACCTCGTCGCCGTAGGCCGTCGCTTCGAGGCGCCCGCTGGTGAACAGCACCGAGACGAACGGCCCGGCGGCCCAGTGCAGCCCGACGTTGAGCCGCACCCGCCCGGGGTCGAGCCCTGCCGCCTCGGCCTTCGCGGACGCCGCGGCCGAAGCCGCCCGGCCCGCGGCGATGGCCGCGGACGCAGCGGCCGACGCGCCGCCGCAGACCTCGGCGAGGAAGAAGGCCGTGACGCCGTCGCCCGCGTGCTTGCCGACGATCCCGCCTCTGGACACGACGTCTGCGTCGATCGCCCGGGTCAGGCGACGGATCAGCCGCGCATAGGCCGCGGTTGGCAGCTCCCGGGCGAGCCGCGACGAGCCCTCCAGGTCGGCGAACACGACCGCCGCGGGGCGTGGTCCAGGGCTCGCGGCGATGCGCGCCAGGCGCGCGAAGTTGGCGTCGTCGCCCATCGCGAGCATCCCGAGGACCGCGCCGCCGAGCGCGGGCTTCGCGATCACGGCATACCCGGCGACGGCCCCGTCGGGGTCGCGCAGGACGACCCACACCGCGGCGATCTCGAGCGTGCGCCGGAGCTCCGGGATGTCCTGGCCGCCCCGGCCGGCGATGACGTAGCCGGGGCCGGGCCCGTCGGGGGGCTCCTCGTATGCCGCCAGGGTCTCGGGCGACGCGACGGCGCGAACCGCCTCGATGCCGCCGGGGAGGGCGCACAGTACGGTGGGCGCGAGCCGGCGGTGCCAGGCAAGGATCGCCGCTGGATCGACCGGGCGGGGGAGGGCCGCACGCAGCGCCTGGAACCTCCGGTCGAACCCGTGGAGCCCATACCCCAGCGCCTCCGGGTCATCCGTCCTGCCGTACGACCGAGCCATGTCGAGCGTCACGTAGACCAGGCGCAGCT
>CAZEKK010000163.1:0-3453 GCA_964512905.1 uncultured Solirubrobacteraceae bacterium | reverse complement strand
GGGATGGACGAACGCGTCCTGGCCGAACGGCTGATCACGTACGACACGTCTCAGCCGGACGGCCTCCGTGCCGCGGCAGGCTTCGTCAAGGGCTGGCTCGAAGCCCGCGACGTGCCGGTCGTCGACCGCGACCACGGGGGCCTTCCGGTGATTCTCGCCGACGTCGGAGCCCCCGACGGTGCTGCGCCCTGCGTGATCCTGCACGGCCATCTCGACGTCGTGCCGGGTCGGCCGGAGCAGTTCGAGCCGCGGGTCGAGGGCGACCGGCTGATCGGCCGCGGCGCCTACGACATGAAGGGCGGCCTGGCGGCGATGATGTGCGCCGTGCGCGACGCCGGGGCCCAGGACCAGGTCCGCGTGCGCTTCGTCTGCGTGCCCGACGAGGAGTCCGAGGACGTCGACGCGCGGTCGACGGACCTGCTGGTCAGGGACGGCTTCCGGGCCGACTTCGCCATCACCGGCGAACCGACCGACCTTCACATCGGCGTCCAGGCCAAGGGCGTGCTGTTCGTGCGTCTCGCGGTCGCGGGCACCGCGGCCCACGGATCGACGCCGTGGCTCGGCGACAACGCCGTCCTCAAGGCGGTCGACGTGTTCCGGGCGATCGAGTCGCTGCCCTTCGCGCGCCAGTCCACCGAACTCTTCGACCGGCCGTCGATCAACCTCGGCCGCCTGTGGGGCGGCGACGTGATCAACAAGGTGCCGGACGCCTGCACGATGGACGTCGACATCCGCTACCTGCCCGGCCAGGATCCGGGAGCGATCCTCGCCGAGATCCGCACGATCCCCGACGTCTCGGTGGTGCGGACCTTCTCGCGGGTGCCGGCGAACGTCGAGCCGACCAACCCGTTCGTCGGCGCCCTGAAGACCGCGGTCACGCGCTCGATCGAGGGCGAGGCGCTCAGCGTCGGCCGCGACGGCGCCTCCGACGCGATCTCGTTCCTGGAGGCCGGGATCCCGGCCGTGGAGTTCGGCCCCGTCGGGGGCGGGCACCACGGCCCGGAGGAGTGGGTGTCGATCGCATCCCTCGCGCAGTACCGGGTGGCGCTGGCGGACTTCGTCGCGGGGCTGCCCGCGGCGGTCTCGGGCGACCGGCCCGGCCTGCGGGCGATTCGGGGTGAGGGCGCGTGAGCACGGCCCCCGAGGAGCCCAAGGTCCCGCGGCTCGGCCGCCGCATGTGGCTGAAGTTCGTCACCGGCGGCGCGCTGATCGTGCTGCTCGTCGGTGCCGCCACGGCGACCGCCGGCCTGCTCGAGGTCAAGGACGTCGCCGAGGCGCTCAACCAGAACAAGCGGCTGTCGATCGACGAACTGACGCCCGCCGAGGCCGGCGCCCCGCAGACGATCCTGCTCCTGGGCTCCGACGTGCGCAAGGCCGACCGCATCGCCAAGCGGCCCGGCCGGTCGGACACGATGATGCTCGTCCGCCTGGATCCGAACAAGGAGGCCACGGCGGCGCTCTCGATCCCGCGCGACCTGCGGGTCACCTACCGCCTGCCGAACGGCAACCAAGTCACCGACAAGCTCAACTCGACCTACACCTACGGCGGGCCCAAGCTCGTCGTCGAGACGCTCACCGAGCTGCTCGGGATCCCGATCAACCACGTCATCGACGTGAACTTCAAGGGCTTCCGCGAGTCGGTGAACTTCATCGGCTGCGTGTACGTCGACGTCGACCGGCGCTACTTCAACGACAACTCCGGACCCGGCGCCCCGTACGCGACGATCGACGTCCAGCCTGGCTACCAGAAGCTCTGCGGGCAGGACTCGCTCGACTACGTGCGGTTCCGCCACGAGGACGACGACTTCGTCCGCGCGGCCCGTCAGCAGGACTTCCTGCGGCTCGCGAAGGCCCAGGTCGGCGTCAAGAAGGTCCTCGAGGACCGCAAGGAGTTCGCCCGCCTGTTCGGCAAGTACGCCACGACCGACATCCGCGGGACCGACGAGGTGCTCAGCCTCTTCAAGCTCGTCGCCTTCTCGGCCGGCCGGCCGGTCCGCGAGGTGAAGTTCCGAGCCGGCGTGGCGACTATCGGCGGCGGCTCGTACGTGATCGCCACGCCCGATCAGATCCGCGAGTCGGTCGAGGAGTTCAAGAACGCGAAGGACACGCCCGGCCCGCGCGGCAAGCTGAAGTCCACGCAGGCCGAGAAGATCGCCGCAAAGAAGCGGGCGAAGCAGAAGGTCGTCGCCGAGGGCCTCGAGGACGCCAAGACGTTCGGCGAGGACCAGGCGATCGCGGCTGCCCCGGAAGTCGACTTCCCGGTCTACTTCCCGCGCCTGCGGACCCAGGGTTCGGTCTACTCGGACGAGAAGCCGCGCACCTACACGATCAAGGACACCGACGGCAAGCGCCACGACGCCTACCGCTTCGTGCTCAAGAAGGGCCTCGTGGGCGAGTTCTACGGCGTCCAGGGCATGACCTGGAAGGATCCGCCGATCCTCGACAAGCCCAGCGAGGAGCGCGTCGTCAACGGCAAGAAGCTGCTCCTGTACCGCGACGGTGACCGGCTGGCGCTGGTGGCCTGGAAGACCCCGCGGGCGGTCTACTGGATCTCGAACACCCTGCTGCGCACGCTCGACAACAAGCAGATGATCGCCATCGCGGCGTCGCTGCAGCGGCTGGGGCAGTAAGCGGCCCGCCAGGGCGCGTCGATAGCCTCCCGCGCGCCATGAGCGAGCCGCGCCGCGAACCCATCGCCGTCATCGGCACCGGCTACGTCGGCCTGGTGACCGCCGCCGGGTTCGCCGAGCTTGGGCACGAGGTGCACTGCGTCGACGTCGACGCCGGCAAGGTGGCCCGCCTGCGGGCCGGCGAGGTGCCGATCCACGAGCCCGGGCTGGTCGACGTGCTGGCCGCCTGCCGCGACCGCCTGCAGTTCGGCACCGACCTCGCCCCGGCCGCTGCCCACGCGCGGCTGCTGTTCGTCGCCGTCGGCACCCCGCCCACCCACTCGGGCGACGCCGACCTTTCGGCGGTCAACGCGGTGATCCGGGCGATGCCGCCCGGCGACGGCCAGCACGCGATCGTCATGAAGTCCACCGTGCCGGTCGGCACCGGCGCCGCCGTGCGCCGCGAGCTCGAGGCCCAGGGCAAGGGCGCCTACGCCTACGTGTCCTGCCCCGAGTTCCTCAAGGAGGGGACGGCGCTGGCCGACTTCCGGGCACCGGACCGCGTGGTCGTCGGGGAGGACGACGGGGGCTGGGCGGGCGACGCGGTCACGGCCCTGTACGCGCCGCTCGGCGCCCCGGTCGTCCGCACCGACGTCGCGAGCGCCGAGATGATCAAGCTCGCCTCGAACGCCTTCTTGGCCACGAAGATCAGCTTCATCAACGAGATCGCCAACGTCTGCGAGGAGACCGGTGCCGACGTGGCCGAGGTCGCGCGCGGCATGGGCCTCGACACCCGGATCGGCTCGAGCTTCCTGCGGCCCGGGATCGGCTTCGGCGGGTCGTG
>CAZEKK010000162.1:0-6504 GCA_964512905.1 uncultured Solirubrobacteraceae bacterium | reverse complement strand
GGTGCCCCTTCTCCCGCGCGTACTTGTTGACGGTCCGCGTGAGGGCCGAGCGGAAGCCCGAGAGGTGCGTGCCGCCCTCGTGGGTGTTGATGTTGTTGGCGAAGGAGAAGATCGACTCCTGGTAGGACGAGTTCCACTGCATCGCCACCTCGACAGCGCCCTCGTCGCTCTCGCCGTCGAAGTAGATGATCTTCTTGCCGAGCGGATCCTTGTTCTCGTTGAGATAGGCGACGAAATCGCGGATACCGCCGTCGTACTGGAACTCGGTCCGGCTGCCCTCGCCGCGCTCGTCGACGAGCGCGATCTTGAGGCCGCGGGTCAGGAAGGCGGTCTCGCGCAGGCGCTCCTCGAGGATGCTTGCGTCGAACTCGAGCGTCTCGAAGATCTCGGCGTCGGGGAGGAACGTGATGGTCGTGCCCGTCGCCTTCGTCGCCTCGCCCTTGGCGAGTTCGCCGGACGGCGTGCCCCGCTCGTAGGACTGCCGCCAGACGTGTCCGTCGCGCCGGACCTCAGCGGTCAGCATCTCCGACAGCGCATTCACGACCGAGATGCCGACGCCGTGCAGGCCGCCGGACACCTTGTAGCCGCCGCCATCGCCGAATTTGCCGCCAGAGTGCAGGACGGTCAGGACGACTTCGAGCGCCGGACGCTTCTCCTGCTCGTGTTCGGCCACGGGGATGCCGCGCCCATCGTCGACGACGGTCACGCTTCCGTCGGGGTGGATCGTCACCTCCACGGACGAGCAGAAGCCCGCCAGCGCCTCGTCGACGGAGTTGTCGACGACCTCGTAGACCAGGTGGTGCAATCCCCGCACGCCTGTCGAGCCGATGTACATGCCGGGACGCTTGCGAACCGCCTCGAGGCCCTCGAGCACGGTGATGTCTTGCGCCCCGTAGCTGGCGTCTCCGCCAGTGTCAGCGGCCCTTCCAGTGTCCTTCGCCAAACGTCCTCCTACGACAAGAGCCCCGGCGCTGCTGCGTCCTGCGACGCCAGGCCGGGGCGTACGAACTCAGTGCACATAAGTATACACCACCGGCCCGCGTAACCGGTGCTCCCTCCTGCATCAAAAGCCCTGCAAACGTGCGGAATTTTGGATCCGCTTCGCACGATGGCCGCCCTTACGCGGTTCCCGACCGGCGGGGCGGGGCCGCAACGCAGCGCAAGCCCCGCACCCGGTCGTCGCCGACCGCGGTCGCGAGGCGGCTCACGATCTCGCCCGCCATGAGGTCCAGTTCCTGCGCCCAGACTGCCGAACGGCACGACACCTCGATGATTCCGGCGCGCTCGCGCACGGGAGCCGCTTCCGCCGCGACAACCGGCCCGACGGCCTCCGGCCACGCCTGCTGGACAGCTGCGAGGAGTCCCGCCGGAGCCCAAGCGTCGACGAGCGGACCGAGCGCCTCGGCCACCGGTCGCGGCGTCCGGCGCCTCATGCCGCCACCGTCTCGTCGGCAGGCGCGACCTCAGCCGGCACGACGACCGCCTGCCGAGGCGCCCCCGAGTCGGGCACGGCGTTGAGGTCCGTCGTCGTCACGACCGCCTGTCCGGTGCGTCCGAGCAGCCCCATGAGGCGCTCCCGCCGCGTGCCGTCGAGCTCGCTCGTAACGTCGTCGAGCAGCATCACCGGCGGCGCGTCGCGCGTCTCCGCGATCGCGTCGCGCTCGGCCAGGAGCAGGGCCAGCAGGGCCAGGCGCTGCTGGCCCTGCGAGGCGTACGTCCGGACCTCTCGCCCCTCCCGTTCGAGACGCAGGTCATCCCGGTGGGGGCCGTGCCCCGTGAAGCCGCGCTCGAGATCGCTCCCGCTCCGCTCCGCCAGCTCCGCGGCCAGCTCCTCCGACGTCGACGCCGCCGACCGGGGCCGGTAGGTCATCATCGGCCCGCCATCGAGCCCGAGCATCCCAGCCGCGAGGACGAACCGCTCAGCAACGGCCGTGACCGCCGCGGCGCGGTCGGCCATCACCGCGATCCCATGACGGGCCACCTCGGCATCCCACGCCGGCAGCGACTCACGACCGGCCTGGCCAGCACGGATCCGCGCCAGCAGCGCGTTGCGCTGGCCGAGCGCGCGACCGAACGCCCGACGAGCGGCGGCGCGCGCGGGCCACATCGCCGCCACCACCTGATCGAGGTGCGCGCGCCGCAGCGCCGGCGTGCCCTTGACGATCTCGAGGCGGTCGGGTGAGAAAACACTCACGAGCGGCCGCGCAGGGACATCGGTCAGGCGCTCGACCGCTGCCCCGTCGACCGTGAGGCGCTTGCGCTCGCCGCGCTGCAGGCCCACGGCCAATTCGTGGCTCCCGTCGGCAGCTTCGCAGCGGACGACGACGCGGGCCGCTGGCGCCCCAAAGCGGATGACCTCGCGATCGCTGACCGTCCGAAACGAGCGACCGGTGCATCCGAGGTACAGCGCCTCGAGCAGGTTCGTCTTCCCCGCGCCGTTCGGTCCGTGCAGGACGGTCACGCCGGGCCCGAGTCGGAGGGTCGCTCGCCGGTGGCTGCGAACGTCGCGAGCCTCGACCTCGATGATCCGCATGTGGCCGCGCTCCGCCCGCCGCGCGGGTCCTACACGTTGAGCCTGATGGGCATGATGAGGTAGATGAATCCGCCGCCTTCGGCAGCTTCGAGCAGCCCCGGTCGCAGCGGACTGATCAGCTTGACGAGCACGTCGCCGTCGCTGCCCATGCTCTCGAGCCCCTCGCGGAGGAACTCCGCGTTGAATCCGATCTCCAACGGCTCACCTTGGAACGGCGCCGGCAGGACCTCCCGCGCCTCGCCGACATCCGGGGTCTTCGCCGACACCGTCAGCTCACCGTCGACGAAGCCGAGACGGACGGGAGCATTCTTCTGCGCCATCAGGCTCATCCGGCGCACGACATCGACCAGGTCCGTCGCCGGGAGGCGCAGCTCGTGCTCGAACGTCTCCGGGATGAGCTGACGGTAGTTCGGGAACTGACCATCGATCAGCCGCGAGGACAACGTGGCCCCGCCGGCTTGGAAGACCACTTGGTTCTCACGGACGCACACCGCGAGGTCCTGCGCGCCACTGTGCGCAACGATCCGACCGAGTTCTTGCAGGGCGCGGGCCGGAACGTTGGCCTCGAACGTTCCCTCCAGCGGCGCCTCCAGCGTGGTCTCTTTCACACCGAGGCGGTACGAGTCGGTCGCAACCATCCGCAGCGCGGTGCCCGCGGCAGAGACGAGCACGCCCGTGAGGATCGGGCGCGTCTCGTCACGCGATGCCGACCGGCTCACCACGTCGGCGGTCTCGACAAATGCGGCAGCCGGAACATTGACGACGGCTCCACCATCCGCGGCCGGGAGGTCTGGGAAGTCCTCGGCGCGAAGGGTGCGCATGTCGAACGTTGCGGCGCCCGAGACGATTTCGACGTCCTGCTCGGCTGAGCGCGTTTCGATCGTGACCGTATCCGCGGGCAGCGACCGGACGACATCGAGGAGCAGCCTGGCGGGGAGGACGACGGCTCCCTCACGTTCAACCTCGGCTTCGAGCGGCACGCGGAGCCCGATCTCGAGGTCGGTGGCACGGAGCTCACTGCCGGCGGTGGAGGCAACGAGTTGCGTGCCGGACAAGGCCTGGACCGCGCTGTGGGTCGACGCGACACGGGCGATGAGCTGGAGTTGGGCGAGCAGGCGCTCGCGGGAGGTGGTCAGTTTCACGAGGGAGAGGGAGCCGGGAGAGGAATGGGATGAAGTAGCAGGACCCGTGGGGCTGTGGACGGGGCGCGGAAAAGGCCGGTGGGACGGGGCGTTTGGCTGGCGCCAGGGTGTGGGGGGTTGGTGGGGAGTGTGTCAGTCGTGTCGGTCGGCGGGGGCTGCGAGCTGCGCGGCGATCTCGGCGACCACGGTTGCGGCGGCGGGGTCAGCTGCGAGGCGGTCCTGGGTTCGGCGCACCGCGTTGAGGATCGTGGCGTGGTTGCGCCCGCCGAAGGCGCGACCGATGGCCGGGAGCGTGGAGTCGGTGTGCGTGCGGGCGAGATAGATGGCGACGTGACGAGCCCTGGTGACGGCGGCTGAGCGGTCGGGCGAAATGAGGTCGTCAACCGTGAGTCCGTAGGCGCGACCGGTGAGTTCTTGGATTTCGAGGATGGAGCGCCGCGCGGGTCGGGCTAGCGGATAGAGCTCGTCGAGAACCTGGGCGACCAGGGCGGCGGTGATGGGCCGGCGGGTCAGGGAGTGGTAGGCGACGACGCGGATGAGGGCGCCCTCGAGCGAGCGGATGTTGTCGGTGACGCGTTCGGCGATGAGGTCGAGGACCGTGAGGTCGTCGATGGGAACACGGTCGGCTTGCGCTCGCATGCGCAGGACGGTCCGGCGCGTGGCAAGGTCGGGCGGAGCAATGGACGTGACGAGTCCCGCCTCGAACCGCTCGCGAAGGCGGTCTTCGACTGCTCGCAGATCGCGAGGCGGGCAGTCGGAGGTCAGGACGAGCTGGCTGCCGGCTTCGTGAAGCGCGTTGAACGTGTGGAAGAACTCCTCCTCGGTGCGGGCCTTGCTGGCGAGGAACTGGACGTCGTCGACGAGGATCACCCAACGGGTGACCACCAGGTCAGGCGCATCGCTGCAGCCCTCCAGCAGCCGCAGGCGGTCGCCCGGCCGGCAGGGCAAGGCCCGCATGGTCTCGAACTGCACATGCAGGAACGGTCCGGCGGCGATCACATCCAGCAATACGCAGGCGGTCATCCGGTCGGCACCCGACGGTGGCGCCAGCGTCATCGGTCCCTCGGGTCGGCACTGGCAGGCCAGCAGGTATCCTTTGTCGCGCAGTCCGGGTGGCAAGCCGCGTTGCGCGCCAGCCGGCACAGCGCCCTCGGTGCAGCGCAACAGGCAGGTCTGGCAGACTCCGCCGCGGCAGGAGAACGGAATGCTGACGGCACTGCGCAGACAGGCATCAAGCAGGTTTTCATCGGCGCGCACCGTGACACTTGCGCCATTAACCTGCACCACATGCGTGCTCATCCCTGGACATCCCCGGGGAACAGCGCAGCCAGTGACAGCGCCGTGTTGCGCGTGTCCAGGATCAGCTTGCCCAGGTTCTTTGTCGGGTCGGCGGCAACGGCCAGGACGCCGGCCTGACCAGCCCTCGTGAGCAGCATCGGCCCATACTCTCCGTCCAGGATGACCTGACGCAGCACGCCACGCTCGACCTCCCTGGCCGCGCGGGTAGACAGGGCCAGCAGCGAGGCGCACATCGCACCAAAGCGGTCGGCGTCCACACCGTCAGCGAGCACCGCCGCCTGCATCAGGCCGTCATAGGAAACCAGCGCGCAGGAGCGCACACAGTCGGACGCAGCCTGCAGGCCGCGCAGCAGGCCGCGGCAACGGTGGGCCTGGGCTTCGGTGCTCATGGTGCGGCGCTCCGTTTACAGCGAGCTTTCCAGCTCCGGCATGATCATCCGGCACTTGGTCAGAACCATGCCCAGGTTGGCACCCTTTCGGCACACAAAGGTGGCCACCTGTTCCTGGCGTTTGCCGCGCAGGAAGACGTGGATCAGGTTGTCGCTGTTGACAATGATTTCCTGGAAATAGTGTTTGCCGTCCTCACGCACACCGCGGGCGCTGCGAAACAGCTTCTCGATGGCAACCACACTGGGGCCCTGGAACAGGTCCGCAGTGGCTGCGGCCAGCAGTTCGATGACTTGGGTCGGGTGCGAATCGACCGACTTGATTCCCAGCAGCATGCCGGAGGCGAGATCCACGTAGCCGGCGGCGACGCAATCGGGCACCGTGGTCACGGCTTTTTGCAGCGTGTTGTCAAGATTGTTCATGGGGGTAGGTTTCTTTCTTGTGGGTTGTCGGGACGTTTTTGATGAAGGCGGCAACCCTGTCGTCCAGCAGGGCCACCGGGTCATGGGCTGCAGCCGTACCGGCCGGCAGGTCTGCGACGACCAGCGCAAACTCTTCAAGAAACTTCACCTGGGCGCTGGACTGCACCCATCCGGGCTCGATGCGGCGGACATCCTCCAGAGCACTGACGGCCGATCGCTCCCCTCGCCCCAGCCAGAGCCAGTAGGCGGCGAGCACGGTGCCCGTGCGCCCCAATCCGGCGTGACAGTGCACCGCCACAACCTCGCCAGCGGCCAGCAACGCATCAAGCTGCGCACACAGGGCCAGCGCCTGTGGATGGGAAGGCGCACGCATGTCAGGCATCGGGCTGGCGTGACAGGCGATGCCGTGCGACGCCGCGAGCGCGGCATCGAACGGCGATTCGGTCAACGAGATCAGGCAGGTGACGCCCACATGGCGCAGCGCGTCCAGGTCGTATGAGACCGGATGCACGATGCCCGGCCAGGGTGTTCCCGCGAGCTGGCCAGGCAGCAACCACAGGAACCCGCGGGGGCCGCAGGCTGCGCTGACCACTGGCGGCGACACCGTATGGCGGGATGCCGCAGCGGGTGGCGCCAGCGCGTCAGCTGGCATGACCTCGACCGTTTCCGCAGTGCACTCGCAACCGCGTTCGGGGCAGGATCCGGTCGCCAGGAAGGCGCG
>CAZEKK010000161.1:2688-6510 GCA_964512905.1 uncultured Solirubrobacteraceae bacterium | reverse complement strand
ACGTTGCGGACGCGAGCCGGGTCGCGGCCTGGCCGGCCGCGGCCGCGTCCCGGCCGGGCGTGGGCGCGTCCGCCGCGGTCAGCCGACCGGATCGGCGTCGGCCGGCTCCGCCACACCCCATGCGCGACGCGACTCGGCGCCGGCCAGGTGACGCGGCGCCCCGTGTTCCGGGAACGGGATCTCGACGGTGTCGAAGTCGCGCGGCACGAGGACCGGCGCGCCGAACGCCGCCTCGGCCTCGCGGCGGATCTCGCTGGGGCGCACCCGCTGCGAGAGGTGCACGAGCGCGAGCATCTCGACCTCGGCCGCGCGGGCGACCTGCGCGGCCTCCGTCGCCGTCGAGTGGCCGGTCGCCGCGGCGCGCTGCGCGTCGGCCGAGGCGAAGGTCGCCTCGTGGACGAGCAGGCTCGCCCCGCGCGCGGCGCCCGCGACGACGGGGTCGGGCCGCGTGTCGCCGGTCACCACCACGCGCCGGCCGTGGCGAGCCGGGCCGATCACCTGCTCGGGCCGGACCTCTCCGCCCGCCACCGCCACCGTGCCGCCCCGCTGCAGGACGCCGAAGTCCTCGGGATGCTCCACGCCGAGCGCCCGAGCCGCATCCGGGTCCAGGGCGCCTGGCCGGTCGTCCTCGAGGAAGCGGTAGCCGATCGCGGGCACCGCGTGCGTGACCGGAAAGGCGGCGATGGAGTATGGGTGCCGGCCCTCACGGCGCAGCACGACCGACTCCTCGTTGGCGCCGAGGTCGTGCTCCTCGACGTGCACCCGATACCCGGCATCGCCGAAGGCGAAACGCATCTGGCGCATCATCGCCACGAGGCCGGGCGGTCCGTGGACGACGATCGGGTGCTCGCGGCCCTGCAGCGAGAACGTGCGGAGCATTCCGGGCAGTCCGAGCCAGTGGTCCGCGTGCAGGTGCGTGATGAAGACGGCGTCGAGCGCGGCGAGGCCGACCGACTGGATGAGCTGGCGCTGCGTGCCTTCGCCGCAGTCGAAGAGCATGCGGTCCCCGCCGGCCTTGAGCAGCGTGGCGGGCATTCCGCGCCGCGCGGCGGGCACGGCGCCGCCGGTGCCGGCGAAGAACACGGAGAGGTCCACGTCCGCGAGCCTATCCCGGCGGGCGCCCGGAACGACCGGCGCCACCAGGCAGCCGCCCGGAACGACCGGCGCCCGTAAAGTGGCCGCCCGCCCCCGGGAGCATGGGGACGGGCGACCGCGATCGTCGTCTTGACGATCCGCGACATACTACGACGTGCGACGGCTGAATGGCTCACGGGCCATGCCAAACCACGCAGACGCGCCACCGGACCGCGGATCGGCCCCGCCCGCACGCTACGCTGACCGCCTCGCGCCCGTAGCTCAGTGGATAGAGCGCTTGCCTCCGGAGCAAGAGGCCGCAGGTTCGAATCCTGCCGGGCGCGCTCGGCGCCGTCGCGGCGACCATGACGCGCGACCGGCGACGCCGCGGCGCCGAACCTGCCCGATCCGGTTGCGCCCTCCCGGCCCGCTCGGGGATGCTTGCTCCCGTGTCCGCCCGCGCCGACGCCCCGCCTGCGCCGCAGCACCGCCTGCACGTCGACCGCCGCACCGCGCACAAGGCCGCCCGCATCAGCATCGCCACCACGACGGCGTTCCTCGTCGGCCGCTACGTCTTCGACGACCCGCAGGTCGCCGTCTTCGCCGCCATGGGCGTCATCGGGCTCCTCGGACTGGCGGATTTCGGGGGGCCGCTGGTGCGGCGCGCCCGCAGCTACGCCATCGCCGTCCTCATCGCGGCGCCGCTCGTCGCCGCCGGCACCCTCGTGTCGGAGAAGACGCTGCTCGCCTCCGCCGGCCTCTTCGTGGTCGCGTTCCTCGTCGTGCTCGCCGGGAGCCTCGGGCGCAACGCCGCCGTGGGCGGCAACGCGATCATCCTCTTCTTCCTCGTCTCTGCCGGGATCCCGGCAGAGACGGACTTCGTCGGCGCGCGCCTGGTCGGCCTCGCGGTCGGCGGCGCCTGCTCCATCGTCGCCGCGGTCGCGCTGTGGCCCGACCGGCCCGGGGAGGACTTCCGCGCGCGGCTCGCCGGCGCGCTGGACGCCCTCGCCGCCGGGGCCGGCGCCGTTGCCGCCGGCGGCCGGCCCGCCGGTCGCCTCGCCCTCGCGCCCGCCGTTGTGTCGGCCCGCCCCAGCCTCGCCGAGCCGGGGGACCGGCCCTCGAGCCCCACCGACATCGACCGGGCCGAGCTCTTCCTCGCCCACGCGATTCCGCGCATCGCCGAGACACTGGACCGCCTGGCCGCCCGCCCGCCGCCCGAGGGGCCCCCGGCTCTGGGGACGATCCTCGACGGCCTCGTCGGCGATGTCCCCCGCTCGCTGCAGGCTTCCGCCGCCGTGCTGCGGGAAGCGCCCGCCGCGGTCGAGCCGGATCCGCTGCTCGACCAGATGCGCGCCGCCCGGACCGCGGCGGAGGCCGAGCTCGCCGGCCTCCTGGAGGATCCGGGCAACGCCGACCCATTCACCGCGTGGTCGGACCGGGCCTTCATGGTCAACGAACTCGCGGCCATGGCGGTGCTCGCCGGCGGCGAGGCGCGCATCGCCGCCGGACGGCGCCCCGACGACGACGCCGGCGACCTGACCACGCCACAGGCCATCCTGCACGGCCGCGTGTCGCGGGTCCGCGGCGCAGGCCGGCGTCTGCGGGGCAACCTGACCACCGACTCGGTCGTCCTGCGCAACGCCCTGCGCCTCGCGGTGGGCCTCGGGCTTGCCCGCTTCGTCGCGGGCGAGGCCAACCTCCAGCACGGCTTCTGGGTGTCGTTCGCCGTGCTGGGCGTGATGCGCACGTCGGTCGGCCGGACGGGGTCGACGGCCCTGCAGGCGATCGCGGGAACGACCGCAGGGGCGGTGATCGGCACGGCGCTCCTGTACGTCGGCGAGAAGGACTCGGTCGCCTACACGTTCATGCTCCCGATCGTGATCTTCGCCGCGTTCTACGTGGCGCGCTACGGCTTCTGGCAGACGCAGGCCGGCTTCACCGTGGTGATCATGATCCTGTTCAGCATCATGACGCCGCCCGACTGGACGCTCGGGCTGCTGCGGATCGAGAACGTCGGGATCGGCCTCGTCGTCGGGCTGGCGATCGGCGCCGCGGTCTGGCCCCGCGGCGCGGCGTCGCAGCTTGGCCGGGCGGTCGGCGCGGCGGCCCTCGCCGCCGGGGCATACGCCGCGGCCGTCGCGCAGCGCCTGCTGGCCGCCGAGCGTCCCGGCGATCAGGAGGCGTCGATGCGCGGCAGCGCGCTGCAGACCGCCGGCCGCGCCGAGGACGTCTTCGCCGCCTACCGCGGCGAAGCTCCTCCCGCCGGGACGGTCGGCGCCTGGGGAGACGCCCTGGCGACCACCGAACGGCTCTGGTACTCGGCGGACGTGCTGTCGGGCATGCCGCCGGCCCCGCCCTCGCCGTGCGCCACCCTCGCCGCGCGTCTCAGCGCGGACGCCGCCGCCGTCGCCGGGCGCTGCGCGGAGATCGAAGCGACGCTGCGGACTGCCGGCCCGCCGCCCGAGCGCCCGCGGATCGGCCACGACCCGGTCGATTTGGGGCCCGAGTCGGCGGCCTGCGTCGCGGCGGCGGCCTCCGGGTCGCTCGACGACCGCCGCGCCGTCGTGCGCCTCTTCGCGGTGCGGTCGTGGCTCGGCGAACTCGCCGCGACCGCCGCCCGGCTCGAGACCGAGCTGCGGGCCGCGACGGGCCGGCCGGCGCAGGCCGGCGGCGGCTGAGCGGCACGGCGCCGACCGGACGGTTCGCCGACCGGACGGGGCGCCGCCGGAGCGGCGCCCATCGTCTCGT
>CAZEKK010000161.1:0-2588 GCA_964512905.1 uncultured Solirubrobacteraceae bacterium | reverse complement strand
CCGGACGGTTCGCCGACCGGACGGGGCGCCGCCGGAGCGGCGCCCATCGTCTCGTCTACCCGGGCAGCGGCTCCTTGGCCCGGCCGCCGGCCTGGTAGGCCTCGGCTGGCTCGAGCATCCCTCGGATCTGCGCCCGCATCTCCGGGGAGTCCTCGTGCCCGTGCACGGACACCGCATGCTCGGCGGCGGCGCGCACGACCTCCTCCTCGTCGCCGATGATGACCAGCGAGCAGTTGGACTCGCTCGGGAAGCGGCGGCAGTCCGCCATGAGACGCGCCATTGACGCCCTCCTTTGGATTGACGCGCCGATGCTCCTCCGCGGCGCGCCCGCCGTCAAGGCGCGCTGCCGCTCGCGCTACTTGCCGGCGACTTCGGCGACGTACGCGCCGACGGCCTTGATCTGCGCCGGGGTCAGCCGGCCCTTGAACGCGGGCATCGCGCGCTTGCCGGCCGTGACCGTGGCGACGACGATCGCATCGGCAGGCTTGAGCTGGTCGAGATTGGGCCCGACCGCGCCGCTGGCCTGCGCCGCCGCGAGCGTGTGGCAGCTTGCGCAGTTGGCGGCGAACACCTGGCGGCCGGCCGGGTCGCCGGCGGGAGCGCCGCCGCCGGCACCGCCGCCCGCCTGCCCGCCGCCTGCGGCCCCGACCGGGCCGGTCGGTGTCGCCGCCTGCGGGGGCGGGAGCGGCACGCCGGTCGGCGTCGGCCCCTCCTTGGCGGTCAGCTCCTCGTCGGGCTTGCTCGACGTGCCGATCGCGGTGCCGACGGTCACGACGAACAGCAGCACGGTTATGCCGATGACCGTGTTCATCTGCCCGCCCTTCTTCGGGAAGTCGCTCTTGCTGATCCCGACGGCCGCCACGATCACCGCCCACGCCGCGAAGACGCCGCCGGCGATGTAGAACGGCACGTGGCTGGGCTTTCCGCCTCCGCTGGCGAGGATGCTCACGAGATCCATGGCGCGGGCAGGGTATCCGATGGACCGGGAGAGCGGCGTCCTACGTGTCCTCGCGCTCGGCCAGCGGCGCCTTCCCCGCCTGCCGGGCCATCCGCCGCTCGCTGCGCGTGCCGACGTCGCGGCCCCACAGGCTCACCACCCGGCCGAGCACGGTGACGAGGAAGAGCTGCCCGAAGAGGGCGTCGAACACCGCCAGCGACTTGCCGAGCTGGCTGGCCGGGACGAGGTCGCCGTAGCCGATGGTGAGTTCGGTCACGTAGCTGAAGTAGAGGTAGTCGGCATAGGTCGCGTCCTTGACCTGTTCGAAGAAGTCGCCGCCCTGGATCTGGCCGATCGCGGCGAACACGAAGGCGAAGAACATCCCGATCAGCATGTAGACGCAGGCGATGCCCAGCACGGTCTGGATCGTGACGCGGGTGTGCTCGGCGATGCGCCGCAGGATCACGAGCGGGGCGATGAACAGCAGCACACCGCCGATGATCGACGTCGATCCGAGCAGCACGCCGCCGGGATCGAAGATCACGAGCGCGAGGCTCACGACGATGACGGTCCACAGCGCGGCGTCGGCGGCCAGCCGGGTCTCGCGGCGCGGCTGGGACGTCCGCACCGCGAAGGTCATCGTGAAGGCCTGGGCGATCACCACGGAGGCGTACCCGGCGGGGGTGTTCGGCACCACCGACGCGAGGATGAACGTCAGGAGGATGAGGCCGAGGACGATCCCGTAGCTGTCGGGCGAAGCCTCGGCGTGACGCAGCGCTCCCTTTGGCGGGCGACGAGCGCGGCGCGCCTCGGCGTCGGTGTCATCGGGGTCCGAGATGGCGGCGAGTATCGCGGCGGACCCGGTCGGACCCGCGGCGGCGGCGCGGCGGCCCCGACCTGCCCGTGACCGCTGCGCCGCCCGCGCCCGCGGCTATCCGCCCGCGACCGCCGGCAGGATCGTCACCTCGCCGCCGTCGGCGACCGGCGTGCCGAGCCCGTCGAGGAAGCGGATGTCCTCGCCGCCGACGTAGACGTTGACGAAGCGCCGGACCTCGCCGCCCTCGCGGATGCGGTCTTCGAGGCCGTCGAACCGCGCGCACAGGGCGTCGAGCACCTCGCCGACCGTGGTCCCGTCCACGGACGTGTGCGCGGCGCCGTCGGTCGCGGAGCGCAGCTGCGTGGGGATCTTGACCGTGACCGCCATCAGGCCGTCACCGCCGCCGGGACCGCAGCCTCGAAGGCGTCGTAGGAGGCGTCGATCTCGACCGTCTCGAACGTGCCCCGCACCGCGTCGAGGGTCTTCAGGCCCTCGCCGGTGATGCAGGCGACCACCCGCTCGGCCGGATCGATGTCGCCCCGCGCCGCGAGCTTGGCCAGGACCGCCGTGGTCACGCCGCCGGCGGTCTCGGTGAAGATTCCGGTCGTCTCGGCGAGGAGCCGGATCCCGGCCCGCACCTCGTCGTCGGTCACCGCGTCGATCGAGCCGCCGGTCCGGCGGGCGAGGTCGAGCGCATAGGGGCCGTCGGCCGGCGTCCCGATCGCCAGCGACTTGGCGATCGTGTCGGGCTTGACCGGGCGGCAGACGTCGTGGCCGGCCGTGAACGCCTGGGCGACGGGCGAGCAGCCGGCGGCCTGGGCGCCGTTCATCGTC
>CAZEKK010000160.1:0-6528 GCA_964512905.1 uncultured Solirubrobacteraceae bacterium | reverse complement strand
AGCAGTCGGGGCGCTTCTCGATCCTGCTCGAGGCCGACCGTGCCGGCAGCGACGTCCAGGCCTACCGGCTGCGGGCCCGGGCGGTGCGGCCCGATGAGACGGCGCCCGGCGTCCCGCTGCCGAACCTCGTCACCGTCCGCGGCTCGGTGAGCGCGCCCGGCGGAGATCCGTTCGACCTGTTCCGGTTCGACGTGGCCCGCCGCAGCCAGCTCGACATCTCGCTCGGCGCCGGCGCCGATCAGGAGGTGCGGGCGCAGGTCGTCACCCCCTCCGGACGGCCGGTCACGACGTTCACGACCGCCGAGGCCGAGCCGGTCGTGGTTCCCCGCGGCCGCTACTACGTCCTCGTGGTGAGCGACGGGCGCGCCGGCTACCGCCTGCGGCGGTCGGTGCGCACCATCACGTCGGCGCGCGTGTCGATGCCGCGCCGGGTGCGGCTCGGCGCGCGGGTGAGCATCGGGGTCCGCGTGGCGCCGCGCGTCCGCGGCCCGGTGACGGTGGTGGTGGACCGCTTCGAACCGGCGTTCGGCTGGCAGTTCGACCGCAGGGTCCGCGTGCAGGTCGTAAACGGCCGGGCCGTCCTGCGGTTCCGCCCCGGCCGCAGCGGGCTCTGGCGAGCCTCGGCGGAGTTCCTCGGGACCCGGATCGCGGCGCCGAGCAGCGCCAGCGTGCGCGAGTTCGTGGTGACCGAGCCGCTGGCGCCGTAGCGCGGGGCGCGTGGCCGGCGCGCCGGCGGGCTCAGCCTGCCGGCGCGGCGGCGCGCAAGGTCGCCTCGAAGTCCGTGCGCGGGATCGGGCCGACGCACGGGGACGTGGCGCCCGCGTCGAGGTAGCGCTGCAGGCCCGCCCGCACGCCGGCCTCGTCGCCCACGGCGGTGAGCGCGTGCAGGAACTCGTCCGACACCGCGGCGGCCATGCCCGCGACGTTCCCGTCGGCGGCGGCGGCGTCGAAGCGTTCGAGGTCGGCGCCGAAGCCCGAGCGCTCGATCATCGCCCGATAGAACGGCAGGCCGAAGTAGGGGATCAGGTCGGGCCGCTGGGCGGCGAAGGCCTCCTCCGGATCGGCGACGGCGGCCGACGGGACGGCCGCGACGATGTCGAAGCCCTCCAGTGGCCGGCCCGCCGCCTCCCGGCCGGCGCGGACCTCGGGGACCACGACCGTCCGGATGTACTCCGGGTTGCACAGCCACAGGATCACGCCGTTGGCGATCTCGCCGGCCAGACGCAGCATCCGCGGCGACAGCGCGGCGATCATGATCGGCAGCGCCGGGCGCGTCTCGACGCCGGCCAGCCGGAATCCGGTGCGCCACTTCTCGCCGGGAGGCGGATCCTGGCCGTGCAGGATCGCCCGCACGATCTCGACGTACTCGCGCATCTCGCTGGCCGGCTTGTCGATCGTCTGCCCGTGCCAGCCCTCGACGACGAGGCGGTGCGAGACGCCCAGCCCGAGGTTGAGGCGGCCGCCGCTGAACTCGTCGATCGTCGCCGCCGTCTGCGCCATCGTCGCGGGCGTGCGCGTGTAGATGGGGACGACCCCCGTCCCGAGGCGGATCCGCTCGGTCGCCGCGGCGTAGATCGTCAGGAGGGTCAGCGACTCGCGGCCGGCGATGTGGGTGACGTAGGCGGACTCGTACCCGAGCGACTCGGCGAGGCGCACGCGCGCCACGGCGGTGTCGAGCGAACGCCCGGACGAGACGAAGGACCCCACGGCCACGGCGCGGCAGCATAGTCGGCGTGCAGCCGCCGCGTGGGGAGCTTCGGGCGACGCAGCGTCCGACGGCCCGCGCGGTAGGGTCGCGACGACGCGATGCGCCACGACCGGCACTACACCCTGGAGGAGGCGCGGGCCCTGCGCGGGCGGGTCGCCGAGCTGGTCG
This sequence comes from uncultured Solirubrobacteraceae bacterium, assembly GCA_964512905.1. GTDB lineage: Bacteria > Actinomycetota > Thermoleophilia > Solirubrobacterales > Solirubrobacteraceae > CANJIV01. The sequence goes on along the minus strand of CAZEKK010000160.1, from coordinate 4,652 downwards.
AGACGATCCGGGCGGCCCGCGAGGGCCTGACCGACGAGCAGGCGCGGGCCGCGCTGGCCGCGGCGAGCCAGTCCAACGGCGGCGGGGCGCCCGGCAAGGTCGTCGGCGAGTCGTTCGTCGCGCTGCGGGCCTGCGTGCTCGAGCTCCAGGAGCGCGAGATCGTGCTGCGCGACCTCGACCGCGGCCTGGTGGACTTCCCCACGATCCGCCCGGATGGAACCGAGGCCTACCTCTGCTGGCTGGCCGGGGAGGAGGAGGACATCACGACCTGGCACGGCCTCGACGACGGGTTCGACGGCCGGCAGGCGCTGTGACCGACGACCTCGCCGCCGGCCTGCGGTCGCTGCTGGGGCCGGACGCGGTCCCGGCCCGGGTGCCAGCGGATTGGCAGCACGACGCGACCGAAGGCGCCGGGCCGCGGGGCCGCGCGCAGGCGGCGGTCATGCCCGCGACGCCGGCGGAGGCCGCCGCGGCGGTGGCGTGGTGCTACGAGCGCGGCGTGCCGATCGTCCCGCGCGGGGGCGGCACGGGCCTGGCCGGCGGCGCCGTCCCGGCGGAGGGCGGCGTCGTCATCGGGACCGAGCGGCTGCACCGCATCCGCGCGCTCGACGGGCCCCAGTGGCGCATGGAGGCCGAGGCCGGGGTGACGACGGCGACGGTCAAGCGGCGCGCCCGCGAGGAGGGGCTGCTCTTCCCGCCCGATCCGGGCGCGGCGGAGTCGTCGCACCTCGGCGGCAACCTCGCCGCCAACGCGGGCGGCCCGCACGCGTTCAAGTACGGCGTCACGCGCGCGTGGGTCACGGGGATCGAGGCCGTCGTGCCGCCGGGCGACCTCGTGACGGTCGGCGGCCCGGTCCGCAAGGACGTCGCCGGCTACGACCTCGTGTCGCTCCTCGTCGGCTCCGAGGGCACGCTGGGGCTCATCACGGCGGCGTGGCTGAAGCTCACGCCCGCGCCGGAGGCGGCGTTCCCGGTCGCGGCCGTCCACGCCGACGCGGCGGCCGGGTGCGCTGCGATCGAGTCCGTCCTCGCCTCCGGCATCCAGGCGGCCGCCGTCGAGTACCTCGACGCCGGCACGCTGGCCGCCGCCGGCGGCTCCTTCCCCGCCGGACCGCTTCCGGACGGCGCGTTCCTCGTGCTGGCCGATGCGGACGGATCTGCCGCCGAGGCCGCGGCGGTGCGCAGCGATCTCCTGGAGGTGCTCGGCGCCGGGGCCGTCGCGGTGCACGCGCCGCAGGAGCGGCGCGACGTCGAGGCGGTGTGGCGCTGGCGCGACGGCGTCTCGCTCGCGGTCCGGGCCCGCCGCGGGGCAAAGGTGTCCGACGACGTCGTCGTGCCGGTCGAGCACCTCGCCGAGGGCATCGCGGCCACGCTGGAGGTCGGCGCGCGGCACGGGCTGGATTCCTGCTCCTGGGGCCACGCCGGCGACGGCAATCTCCACGCGACGTTCATGATCGCCGCCGGCGACGCCGAGGCGCGGCAGCGGGCGCTCGCCGCCGCCGAGGACCTGTTCGCGTTCGTCGTGCAGCGGCACGGCACGGTCAGCGGCGAGCACGGGCTCGGGCGCGTGAAGGGCGGCGCGCTCGCCCGCCAGTGGAGCCCGCGCGCGCTGGACCTGCAGGACGCGGTGCGCGCGGCCTTCGACCCCAAGGGGCTCATGAATCCGGGGGCCAAGCGCACGGGATCCGCGGCCCGCTTCGCGTAAACATCTAACGTCCTATGTTATCGTGGCCGGGTCAGGCCACCGATCGAGGGAGGGCGCCGTGAGCGCTGCGCAGGGCACGTTCGATCCGGCTGTCGCCGAGCGGTTCCACTTCACGCGGGAGATGCTCGCCGGCCCGATCTACCGGAAGTACGAGAAGGCCCTCCGCGGCGTCTGGAACGCGAAGGACATCGACCTGGCGCGCGACGCCGAGGACTGGCAGCGCCTCACGCCCGAGCAGCAGCGCGGGCTGCTCGGCGTGACCGTCCGCTTCCTCGCCGGCGAACAGGCGGTCACCAACGAGCTGCTCCCGATGCTCCAGGCCGCCCACGCGCTCGGGCGCTACGACTGGATCATGTACCTCTCGACGTTTCTCGTCGAGGAGGCCAAGCACTCGGAGTTCTTCATGCTCTGGCACGACGCCGTGCTCGGCGCGGTCGACCCAGGCGAGGTCGCACCGCACTTCGTCACCCGCGACGCGACGGTCGATCCCAGCGGCCGCTTCGAGGTCCGCGACATCCTCCACGAGGGCCTGCCCGAGCTCGGGCGCACGCTCTCGGACGCGGCGCGCGAGGGCACGGTGCCGGAGATCGAGCGGGCGTTCGTCGCGTTCTCGGCGGCCTACAACGCCTTCGTCGAGGGCGTGCTGACGATGCCGTCCTACGAGATCGTGATCGACACCTGCGACCGCTGGAACGCGTTCCCGGGCCTGAAGGAGGGGTTCCGGAAGATCCTCGCCGACGAGGGCCGCCACATCACGTTCGGCACCGCCGCCTGCCGGATGCTGATCGAGAAGGACCCGTCCTACGCCGACGCGGTCCACGACCTGTTCGACCGCTACCGCGGCAACGTCGTCGGCCTCGTCGAGTACCAGAAGGCGGTTCCGGACCTCGACATCCAGAAGTACCAGGTCATGAAGGTCCGCCACTACCGCAACCGCTGCCGCGAGATGGGCATCGAGCCCGACGAGGAGCTCATCGAGCAGATCCTCGACCCGGAGATCGACTTCGTCGTCGGCGTGGAGGCCGGCTGATGGCCGCCGAGGCGATGCAGCGCTGGACCTGCGTCGAGGCCGGCTGCGACTACGCGGCCGAGGCGGCAAGCGCCGAGGCGCTCGTGCCGGCGGTCATGGATCACATCCGCGAGGCGCACGACAGCTTCGAGCTCGAGGAGATGATTCTCGCCGTCGTGGAGGACACGGGCCGCGGCGCCCCCGCCGAGGGGCTCGTGGCGGTTGGCGACGTCTACGTCGGCCCGGACTGGGCCGGCCGGCACAGCCCGGCGATCACCGAGCACCGCCGCCGGTCGATGGAGTGGGACCCCGGCCGTGGCCTCGCCGACACCTGAGCCGCCCGTGGCCGATCCGGGGTCGCGCGCCGACCTCGTGCGCCGCACGGTCTACCGGCCGCTCCGCCAGGGCAGCGCGGTGGCCGAGGCGGTCGCCCACCTCGGCCAGGCGATCGGCATGGGCCTGCTGCGCGCCGGGGACCGGCTGCCGTCCGAGGCCGAGCTGGCCGAGGACCTCGGCATCTCGGTGGTGACGCTGCGCAGCGCGCTCGCGATGCTGCGGGGCGCCGGGGTCATCGAGACCCGGCGCGGCCGGGGCGGCGGCACCTTCATCTCCGACCTGCCGCCGCCGGAGCTCCTGGGCGCCGCGCCGCGGCTGCCGGGCGAGGCCGAGCTGCGCGATCTCATCGACTACCGCGCGGCGATCGAGGGCGCGACGGCGGCGCTGGCGACCGAGCGCGCCCGGCCCGCCGAGATCGAGGATATCGCCCGGCTGTGTGACGAGCTCGAGCAGATCGACGCCTACCCGGTCTGGTCCCAGCGGGACACCATGCTGCACCTCCTGATCGCGGATCTCGCGAGGTCCCCGCGTCTCGTCCGGGCGGTGGCCGACGCGCGCGGGCAGGCCTACCGCCTGGGCCAGCAGGTCCCGGTGCCGAAGCGCGCCGTCGCGCTGGCCGACCGGGAGCACCGAGCGATCCTCACGGCCATGCGCTCGGGCCGTCCCGACCGGGCGCGCGCCGCGATGGAGCGCCACGTCCGCTCGACCGGCGCGCTGTGGCTCGGTCTCGGTCGCGTCCCGGCCGACGCGGAAGCAGCCACGTGAGCCGTGCCCTACGTGATCACATCCCCCTGCCTCGGCAGCACCGACCAGAGCTGCGTCGACGTCTGCCCGGTGGACTGCATCCACGAGGCCGCGCAGATGTTCGTCATCGATCCGGAGGAGTGCATCGACTGCAATGCCTGCGTGCAGGCGTGTCCCGTCGACGCGATCTACGCCGAGGACCGTGTGCCGCCAGACCAGCAGGCGTTCGTCGGCATCAACCGGGCGTTCGTGGAGGGGATCGCGGTCGTGGACGCGGCGGTGGCCGCATGGCAGCGCGCCGCGTAGGCGCCCGCCCGTCCGGGCCGCTTGTCTGGCCCCGCGGCGCGGTGTACGGTCGCTCGCAGAGGTCCGGCGGCTCGAACGGCGCCGGAGGTTCCGACCGCAGGAGGAGAGATGCCCCACGTCCCCGTGACCGTTACCGTCAACGGTGAGGCGCGCCACGCCGAGGTCGAGCCGCGCACGCTGCTCGTGCATCTCCTGCGCGACACGCTGGGCCTGACCGGCACCCACGTCGGGTGCGACACGTCGACCTGTGGCGCCTGCACCGTCACGCTGGACGGCCAGGCGGTGAAGAGCTGCACGGTGCTCGCGGTCCAGGCCGACGGCGCCGAGGTCACGACGGTCGAGGGACTCGGCTCCGAGGGCGACCTCCATCCGCTGCAGGAGGCGTTCTGGGACAACCACGGCCTGCAATGCGGGTTCTGCACGCCGGGGATGATCATGGCCGCCGCGGACCTGCTGGCGTCCAACCCGGACCCGTCCGAGGCCGAGGTCCGCGACGCGCTGGCCGGCAACCTCTGCCGCTGCACCGGCTACCACAACATCGTCCAGTCGGTC
>CAZEKK010000159.1:5057-6583 GCA_964512905.1 uncultured Solirubrobacteraceae bacterium | reverse complement strand
GAGAAGGCCCTCGGCCAGCTGGCCGAGGTGGTCGCACTCCTCCGCCGCGGCGGCGAGCGCCTCGCGGGCGTCGGGGCTCAGGCCGGGGTCGCGCAGCGCCGTCCCCACCTCCGTGGTGATGACCGCGATCGGCGTGCGCAGTTCGTGGCTGGCGTCCGCGACGAACTGCCGCTCGCGCTCGAAGGAGTCGCGCAGCCGGGCGAGCATCTCGTTCAGCGTCTCGCCGAGGCGGCGGATCTCGTCGCGGGCGGCGGGCAGCGGCAGCGCCTCCTCGCCCCCGCGCAGGGACACCGCCGCCGCGCGGCGGCGCATCGCCTCGACCGGCCGAAAGGCGGCGGATGCGAGGGCGAAGCCGATGGCCGAGGCGACCGCCACGGCAATCGCCCCGCCGACGGCGAACGAGTTCACGACGTTGGACACCGCCTCCTCGCGGGTCTCGAGCGACTGGCCGACGACCGCGACACGGCCGCCGGCACCCACCGGCACCGCGCGGATTCGGGCCTTGCCGTCGATGCCCGGCAGCGACCGCTCGACCGAGAGCGTCCCCGCCGACGCGCGGCGCACCTCCGCGGGCGTGATCGCCGGGCCGCGGGCGCCGCCGGCCGCGTCGAGGACGGCACCAGAGGCGGAGAGGATCTGGGCGAAGCTCTCGTCCGGCTCGGCCAGGGCCGGGCTGCCGGCAAGCCGCTCGCGCTCGGGGCCGCGGGCGGCGGCGACGGCCACGCGTGCACGGACCCGGAGGTCGGCGTCGATCGTCTCCCCGAGATCGGCGGAGAGGCGGCCCGCCACGAACGCGCAGGCGCCGGCCAGGACGAGCACCATGGCCGCGGCGAACGCGACCGTCAGGCGGACGCGGATCGGCAGCCGACTCACGCGCCGCCGTCCTTGCGCAGCCGATAGCCGAGGCCGCGGACGGTCTCGATCGAGGCGACGCCGAACGGGCGGTCGATCTTCTCGCGCAGATAGCGCACGTAGACCTCGACGACGTTCGAGCGCGCTTCGTAGCCGAGCTCCCACGCGGCTTCGAGCAGCTCCGACTGCGACAGCACCTGCCCGGGGCGCCGCAGGAACGCCTCGAGCAGTGCGAGCTCGCGGGCGGAAAGGGCGATCGGCACGCCGTCGCGCGCCGCCTCCCGTGTGGCTGGGTCGAGCGTCAGGCCGCCGGCCCGCAGGATCGTCGCTGGCTCAACCGTGCCGCGGCGGGCGAGCGCCCGCAGCCGGGCGAGCAGCTCGTCGAGCGAGAACGGCTTGGTCAGGTAGTCGTCTGCGCCGGCGTCCAGGCCCCGGATGCGGTCGCTGACCGCGTCGCGGGCGGTCAGCATGAGGATCGGGACGGCGACGTCCTCGGCGCGCAGCCGCCGGCACAGGTCGACGCCGTCCTCGTCCGGGAGGGTCAGGTCGAGCACGACCGCGTCGAACGGCGCGGCGCGGACCATCCACGCGGCCTCGCCGGCCGTCGGGGCGTGGTCGGCCACGACCGACGCGGCCCGCAGGCCACGCAGGACGGCCGCGGCCAGGCGCGCATC
>CAZEKK010000159.1:0-4957 GCA_964512905.1 uncultured Solirubrobacteraceae bacterium | reverse complement strand
GGCCGAAATGAGGTGGACCATGCCGTCGACGGTCACGAACGAGCCCGCCGGGGGGCTCGCAGGATCGAACCCGTACAGCGAGATGACGCCGTCGACGTCGACCATCAGGAGCGGTTTATGACCGTTTGCAGGCATTTTCTTGTCACAATCGTTACACGACACGCGCCCGTCGTGTTCGGTACGTTGGTAGAACACCTGTCGGGCTTTGGACCGGAGCACAGGGGCCCTCGCACCGTCCCTGCCGATGCCGTCCCTGCTCCTCCTCGGTCCCTCCGACGCCGTCCTCTATGACCCTCCATCTCGGCATTCTGCTCGCGCTGCTCTGCGCGGTGGCGACCAACCTCGCCTTTCTCTACAAGCACCGCGGCGCGTGCGCGGCGCCGGCGGTCGACATCCGGCGCCCCGTGCACTCGGCCCGTGCGCTGTTCCAGTCGCGCTGGTTCGCGGTCGGCATGGGCGTCGCGCTCGGCGCCTGGGTGCTGCACGTCGGCGCCCTCGCGCTGGCCCCGATGTCGATCGTCCAGGCCGTGCTCTCGGGCGGCGTCGTGCTCCTCGCCGTGATGGCCGAGCGGTTCTTCGGCCTCGACGTCGGGCCCCGGCAGTGGGCGGGCGTCGCCCTGACCGGTCTTGGCCTGTCCCTGCTGGCCATCACCGCGCCGGCGGTCGGACACCACGACAGCAGCGACTTCTCCTCGGGCGCGATGATCGCGTTCGAGGGCGGCCTCATCGCCCTCGGCGCGCTGCTCGTCCTCGGGCCGCGCCTCGGCGGGCAGCGCGAGCACCACGGCATCATGCTCGGGGCGGCCTCGGGCGTTCTCTTCGGGGTCTCCGACGTCGCGATCAAGGCGCTCACGGGCCTGGTCGGCGATCACGGCATCCTCGGCCTCGTGTCGCCGTGGCTCGCGCTCACCGTGCTCGCGTCGATCGCCGCGTTCTACGCCTCGGCGCGCGGCCTGCAGGACGGGGAGGCGATCCCGGTCATCACGATGACCGGAGCGGCGGCATCGGTGTCGTGCATCGCCGGCGGCATCCTCGTCTTCGGTGATCCCCTGCCCGGCAGCACCCTCGGCGTGGTTCTGCAGATCGCCGCGTTCCTGATGGTCCTCGCTGCCGCCGTGCTGGCTCCTGCGCCGGTCCGCGCCGTCCGCGCCGCGTAGGCAGCTCCGGGCCGGCCTGACCCGCAGAGGCCAGCTCTCCGGCACGGAGTGCTCGGATGCCAGCCGTTGTCCGATCCGGAGCTTGCCCTGGCGCCTGCCGCCCGGCTACCGTTGTACGAATCGGCGCACGCCACCGGAGGGGGCGGGGTGCGTCAACGATCGATCCGACGGAGGGGCAGCGCATGGCGACCACCGAGCAGCAGGCGACGACCGCATCGTCGCTTCAGGACCTGGCCAAGCGGCATCTCTGGATGCACTTCACCCGCATGGGTGCCTACGCAGACCACGAGATCCCGATCATCGTCAAGGGCGACGGCTGCTACCTCTGGGACGAGCACGGCAACAAGTACCTCGACGGGCTTTCGGCGCTCTTCTGCGTGAACATCGGCCACGGCCGCCACGACGTCGCCCAGGCGGGCGCCGACCAGGCCAAGGAACTCGGCTTCGTCACCAACTGGTCCTACGCCCATCCACGCTGCATCGAGCTTGCGGCCCGCATCGCTTCGCTCGCGCCCGGCGACCTCAACCGCGTCTTCTTCACGAGCGGCGGCGGCGAGGCCGTCGAGTCGGCCATCAAGCTCTCCCGCCAGTACCACAAGCTCACGGGGCATCCGACCAAGACGAAGCTCATCGCCCGCCAGATCGCGTATCACGGGACCACGATGGGCGCCCTGAGCGCCACCGGGATCACGGGCCTGCGCGAGCCGTTCGAGCCGCTCACGCCCGGCGGCTGCCACGTCCCGAACACCAACCCGTACCGGCTGCCGTACGGGATGACCGAGGCCGACCTCGCCGAGGCGGTCAAGGAGCGGATCGAGTTCGAGGGGCCCGAGACGGTCGCCGCCGTGATCATGGAGCCCGTCCAGAACGCTGGCGGCTGCTTCCCGCCGCCCCCCGGATACTTCCAGCGCATCCGCGAGATCTGCGATGAGTACGACGTCCTGATGATCTCCGACGAGGTCATCTGCTCGTGGGGGCGCCTCGGCGAGTACTTCGGGGCGCAGCGGTTCGGCTACCAGCCCGACATCATCACCACGGCGAAGGGACTGACCAGCTCCTACGCGTCGATGGGAGCGCTCATCGCCTCCGATCGCATCGCCGAGCCGTTCATGGAGGGCGCGAACAGCTTCATCCACGGCTTCACGTTCGGCGGCCACCCGATGGCATCGGCCGTGGCGATGGCCAACCTCGACGTCTTCGAGAACGAGGGCATCCTCGAGAACGTCCGGGCCAACGAGGGCTACTTCCGGGACATGCTCGAGTCCCTGCGCGACATCCCGATCGTCGGCGACGTGCGCGGCGTCGGGTACTTCCAGGCCATCGAGCTCGTCAAGGACAAGGACACGAAGGAGAGCTTCAACGACGCCGAGGCCGAGGTGCTCCTGCGCGGCCTGCTGTCGGGCGAGCTCTTCCGCCGCGGCCTCATCTGCCGGGCCGACGATCGCGGCGACCCGGTGATCCAGCTCGCGCCCCCGTTGATCGCCGGCCGTGAGCAGTTCGACGAGATCGAGGGCGTGCTGCGCCCGGTGCTCGAGCTGGCCTCGGAGCGCATGCACGTCGCGCATCACTAGATCGCGAGATGCTCACCGTCCGCGAGCTGCTGGAGGACGTCGACGTTCGCCTCCTCACCGGGGCGGCGAGCGTCGACGTCCCCGTGCGCTGGGTGCACATCTCCGAGCTCGAGGATCCGACGCCGTTCCTGTCGGGAGGCGAGCTGCTGCTCACGACGGGCCTGCAGCTCGGCAGCGCCGACGCGCAGCGTGCCTACCTCGACCGCCTCGCCGATCACCAGCTCGCCGGACTGGGATTCGGGACCGGCTTCGGCCACGACGCCGTCCCCGAGGCCCTGCTCGAGGCGGCCCGCGAGCGCGAGTTCGCGATCTTCGAGGTTCCGTACGAGCTGCCGTTCATCGCGCTGACCGAGCGCGCCTTCGGCCGGCTCGTCAACGAGCAGTACGCCGTCCTGCAGCGGGCGATAGCCGCCCACGAGCGTCTCGAGCGGATCGTCCTGTCCGAGCGCGGACTCGACGCGGTGGCAAGCGCGCTGGCCACGATGATCGGCGGATCGGTCCTGGTGCTCGACGCCCGCGGCGACCTCCTGGCCCAGCGGGCGTTCCGCCGCGAGATGGACGGAGCCGGAGCCGCGGCGGTGCGGGCCGAGGTGGCCGAGCGCGCCCGAGCCGACGAACCGCGGGTCTTCGTGCCCACCCACGAGGCGCTCGCCGGGCGGTCCCTGGCGCTGCCGGTTCCCGGCGGGCGCACCACCGCCGAATGCGGCGGCGCGCCGCGGGCGTGGATCGTGGCCGCGAAGGACAGCGGCGGCCTGTCCGAGCTCGACCGGCTCACGCTGCACCAGGCGGTCACGATCGTCGCGCTGGAGCTGCTGCGCCGCCGCGTGGCGGAGGACACCGAGCGCCGGCTGGCGGGCGACATCCTGTCGGACCTGCTGTCCGGCGTGCTGGCCCGCGACGAGCAGGAGCGCCGGCTGGAGCCGTTCGGGCTCGCCGGCGGCGCGGCGGCGCTCGTCGTGGCGCCGGACAACGGATCGGCGCCGGCGATCGAGGCCGCGCTCACCGACGCCGTGCGCGACGAAGCGCTCGGCGGACTCGTCGCTGCGCACGCGCGTATCGTCTGCGCTCTCGTCCCGGGCCGGCCCGACGACGAGCTGTTCGAACTCGCCGCGCGCATCCGGTCGCGGGTAATCGCGACGCTCGGCGCGCCCCTCGTCATGGGCGTGGGCCGCGCCGCCCCGGGCGGCGACGCCCGCCGCTCCTTCCACGAGGCGCGCTGCGCGCTGGAGGCCCGGGGCTTCGCCGGCGCAGCGGCCAACGGCAATGGGGCCGGCAACGGCAGCGGCGCCAGCGTGCACGAGCCCGGCCTGGCGACCTACCGCGACCTCGGATCGTTCCAGCTCTTGCTGTCGCTGCAGGACGACGAGGCGCTGCGGCTCTTCTGCGACTCGATCCTCGGTCCGATCGACACGGGCGACGGCCACTACGGCGGCGAGCTCATGCGCTCGCTCGAGGCCTTCATCGAGTGCAACGGGCAGTGGGAGAAGGCGGCCCGCCAGCTCTACTGCCACCGCCACACGCTCCGCTACCGGATCCGCAAGGTGGAGGAGCTCACGGGCCGCGACCTCTCCAGCGCCCGGGACCGCATCGAATTCTGGCTGGCCCTGCGCGGACGCGAGCTTGTCGCGTGACGCCGGGACGCCGCCAAACCCACCGTCACATCCCAACCCACAGCGAGGTGTCATGAAGGTCGGCGTACCGACGGAGATCAAGCAGGACGAGTATCGCGTTGCCCTCACGCCCGCCGGCGTACGGGAGCTCGCGGACGCCGGGCACGAGGTCGTCGTGCAGCAGGGCGCCGGCCTGGGATCGGCGATCACCGACGCGGAGTACGAGGCGCAGGGCGCCCGCACCCTGCCCGACGCCGACGCCGTGTTCGGCGAGGCCGACATGATCGTCAAGGTCAAGGAGCCCCAGCCGGAAGAGGTCGCGCGCCTTGCGCCGCGCCACCTGCTCTTCACCTACCTGCACCTCGCTCCGGACCGCGAGCTGACCGCTGGCCTGATGGCATCGGGCGCGACCTGCATCGCCTACGAGACCGTCGAGGACCGCGACGGCCGCCTGCCGCTGCTGGCCCCGATGAGCGAGGTGGCTGGAAAGATCGCCACCCAGGCGGGCGCGTTCTTCCTGGAGAAGCCCATGGGCGGCCGCGGGATCCTGCTCGGCGGCGTGCCGGGGGTCGCGGCGGCTCGGGTGCTCGTCATCGACGGCAGCGTGGTCGGCACCAAC
>CAZEKK010000158.1:0-6622 GCA_964512905.1 uncultured Solirubrobacteraceae bacterium | reverse complement strand
CGGGCGGTCCGGCGTCGCTGCGCAGCGTCCACACGCGCATCCGGGCCTTGCGCCCGCGCACCTCGAGCTCCCCGACGTCGACGAGGCCGCCGGCGCCGTCGCGCAGCGCCTCACGGGTCGCGTCGGCAACGAACAGCATGTGGGGCGTGCCCTTGGTCATCCCCTCCAGCCGCGAGGCCGTGTTCGTGGTGTCGCCGACGGCGGTGTACTCCAGGCGCCGTTCGGAGCCGACGTTTCCCGACATGAACGGGCCGGTGCACAGGCCGATCCCCATCCGCCAATCCTCGTGGGCGATGTCGTGGGAGTGCATCCACGCGTTGAACGCCGGCAGGCGCACGTCGAGCATCTCGCGCGCCGCCGCCAGCGCCCGGTCGGCGTGGTCGGGCTGCTCGATCGGGGCGCCGAAGACGGCCATGATCCCGTCGCCCATGTAGGAGACGACCGTGCCGCCGTGCCCGAGAACCGCCTCGCTCATCTCGGTCAGGTAGCGGTTGAGGATGTCGATCACCTCCTCGGCGTCCAGCGATTCGGCGGCGGTGGTGAAGCCGCGCAGGTCGGTGAACATCACGGTTCCGTCCATGCGCACGCCGCCGAGGCGCAGGTCGCCGCCGGCCCGGTCGATCACCTCGTCGGCGACCTGGGCGGGCACGAAGCGGGCGAAGACCTCCCGCACGCGGCGGCGCTCGCGCGCCTCGGTCACGTAGTTGGCGACGACGGCGCCGACGGTGCCGAGCCCGAGGGCGAGCAGGACCGGGACCACGGGCACGATGCGCCCGGCGTTGAACGCGACCTGTGCGGCGACGAGGAACCCGGCGAGGAAGAGCAGCGGCGGCACGATCGAGCGAACGCCGAGCAGCCGGATGCTCCCCACGGGCGCGACGAGGCCGGCCGCGAGGATCAGCAGCACGTTCAGCCAGCCGGCCGTGGAGCGCAGCGGGAAGTCCTCGAGGATCGTCGCCATCGCCGACGCCCACACCTCCGGGCCGGGCATCTGGCCGCCGCCGGCGGAGGTCGCGAACAGGTCCTTCAGCGTCGGCGCGGTGGCGCCGACGACGACGATGCGCCCGCGCAGCCTCGCCGCCGGCACCCGGCCCTTCAGCACGTCGACGAACGAGAACGTCTCGATCGACTCCGGCCCCGCGAAGTCGATCCACGCCTGGCCGTCGACGTCGAACTGCGACCGCGGCGCCCGGGTCCCGGCGCGGCGCGCCGCCACCACCGCGAAGCTCTCGAGCCCGTCAACCTCGTACGGGAAGCGGCGCACCACGCCGTCGGAGTCGGGGATGACGTTGCCGCTCCCGACGCTCGCCCGCGCCCCGCGCAGCGCGGCGTCGTTGAAGATGAGGTTCGGCTCGCCTTGGTCGCTGACCTCGGAGACCCCGAAGACGACCCGGCGGGCGCGCTCGGCGGCCTCGAGCAGGGCGAGGTCCTCCGCCTCGGTGTCGGCGAACTCCGAGAACTGCACGTCGTAGGCGATGACCTTCGCCCCGGCGGCCGTGAGCCGGTCGATCACCCGGGCGTGCAGGCGCCGCGAGAACGGGAAGCGCACGTCGAGCTCGCTGAACGTTGCGTCGTCGATCCCGACGACGGCGACCGACCGCGGCGAGGGCTCGGCGCCGCGGATCGCGAAGCGCGCGTCGACCGTGTCGCCCTCGAGGCGGTCCGCGGCGCCGGTCGCCCAGGCGATCAGCCCCGCGCCGACCGCGATCACCGCGGCGGCGGCGAGATAGGCCAGCCGGACGCGGCTGCGGCGGGTGCCTCGCATCGGCGAAGTGTCGCGCCCGTGACGGTCGGCGTGTCGTGCTAGCGGCTCACGGCGGCGGTCAGGGGGCGTAGCCTCGTGCGCACGATCCAACCGCAACTCCCGCCCGCCGCGCTGTTTCCAACCAAGGACACCGTCCCGTCATGACTCTCCGCGCCCGCCTGACCGCCGTGCCCGCCGCGCTCGCCGCGGTCGCCGCCGTGCTGGCGCCGGGCCTCGTGCACCCGGCGGTGGCCGGCAGCGCCGACGGCACGATCACCACGCTGGCCGGCACCGTGCCGGGGTTCGTCAACGGACCGCCGGACATCGCGCGGCTGCGCACGCCGCAGGACACCGCTCCGGGCGCCGCGGCGGGCCAGTACCAGGGCACGCTCATCGCCGACACCGGCAACAACGCGATCCGGCTCTTCAACACCTTCAACACGATCGTCACCGTCGCGGGGGACCCGTCGCTCCTGCCGACCGACCCGCTCGGCGACGGCGGCGACGCCACGAACGCCCGCCTCGACCGGCCCGCCGCCGTCGTGGCGGCGTCCGACGGCGGCTTCCTCATCGCCGACACCGGCAACAACCGCATCCGCCGCGTGAGCCCCAGCGGGACGATCTCCACCGTGGCCGGCAACGGCTCGACCGGGAGCGCCGGCGACGGCGGCAGCGCGACCGCGGCGCAGCTCAACGCGCCCACCGACGTCGTCCCCGCCCCCGGCGGCGGCTTCTACATCGCCGACTCCGGAAACGGGCGCGTGCGCTTCGTCACCCCGTCGGGGACCATGACCACGTTCGCCGGCACGACCCCCGGCTTCGGCGGCGACGGCGGCGCGGCCGCGGCCGCGCAGCTGAGCCAGCCCCGCAAGCTCTCGCTCGCGCCCGACGGGGCGGTCCTCGTGGCGGACACCGGGAACGCCCGCGTGCGCCGCATCGCCGCCGGCGGCACGATCACCACCGTGGCCGGCGGCACCACCGGCTTCGCCGGCGACGGCGGGCAGGCCAAGTCCGCGGCGCTCAACCAGCCCTCCGACGTGATCCCGCTGAGCAACGGCGGCTTCCTCATCGCCGACACCGGCAACGACCGCGTCCGCCGGGTCACGCCGCTGGGCACGATCTTCACGATCGCCGGGTCGAGCCCGGGCCTCGCGGGCGACGGCGGCCCCGCCAGCCAGGCCAAGCTGGACGCCCCGCAGGCGCTGACCCGGACGCCGAGCGGCGGCGTGATCATCACCGACACGGACAACTCCCGCGTCCGCGTGACCACCGACACCGGCCAGCTCCCCGCGCCCAAGCTCCAGCAGTCGATCGGCGTCGTGCCGCTCGGCGGGCCGACCACGGTTCAGCCGACCGGCGCGCCGGCGCCGATCGCCCTGCGCGAGCCCGACCTCGCGCCCAACGGCTCCGCCGTCAACGCGGCGCGCTCGACCGTCCAGGTCACCCTGCAGGCCTCGACGGCCGGCGACCAGTCGCAGATGAAGTTCGCCGAGGGCGCCTTCCGGATCCGCCAGAACGCCGGCACCCGGCCGATCACCGACGTCGTGCTCTCAGAGCCGATCTCCTGCCCGGCCGCCCGCGCGCACCGCAGCGCCGCCGGCCCGGTCGCGACGGCCGCCGCCACCCGCCGCTCGCGGCGCGTGTGGGGCCGCGGCAAGGGCCGCTTCCGGACCCGCGGCCGCTACGCCTCGGCGCTCGTGCGCGGGACGTGGTGGCTGACCCAGGACCGCTGCGACGGCACGCTCGTCAAGGTGCGCGAGGGCCGGGTCGAGGTCCGCGACCTCGTCCGCAAGCGGACGGTGTTCGTCACCGCCGGCAAGCAGTACCTCGCCAAGAAGCCGGCGCCGCGCAAGCGCTCGAAGCGGCGCTGAGGCAGGGCGGCTACGCGCGGCCGCCGCGGGCCGCGACGGCCTCGACGTCGAGGACCGTCGTGCGGCCGCGGCCGAGCTTCACCGTGCCGCGGGCCTCCTCGTCGCGCAGCACCTTGTTCACCGTCGCGCGCGAGGTTCCGGCCAGGCCGGCGAGGTCCTCCTGCGTGAGCGGGATCACCGGGTCCCCGCCGTCCGCGGGCCGGTAGACCTCGGCCAGTTCGACCAGGCGCCGCAGCAGCCGCTTGTCGGCGGGCACGTAGAGCGCCTCGACGAGGTGCCGGGACAGGCGCCGGACCTGTGCCGACAGGATGGCGACGAGCACGTCGGCGGTCTGGGGGCGGCGGCTGCGCAGGCGCTGGAAGTCGAGCAGGTGGACCGAGCGCGTCTCGCCGGGCTCCAGCGCCGCAACCGACGCGCTGCGCCGCGCGCCCTCCTCGCCGAGCAGCGCCAGCTCACCGAACATGTCGCCGGGCCCGAGGACGGCGAGCACGACGGTGTCGCCCAGCGGCGTCGAGACGCGCACCGCGAAGCGGCCCTTGGCGACGAGGTGCAGGGTGTCGGCGGGGTCGTCCTGGTGGAAGACGATCTCGCCGCGCCCGAAGGTTCGCCGGCGCGCGATCGACAGCACGTCGCGGACGTCCTGCTCCGGCAGCCCCTCGAACAGCGCCCACTCCATGACGCGATCCTACCCGCCGGCTCTGTCGCCACGGTGACACTGCCGGCGTCGGCTTCGCGCGCGTCGGCGTAAGCCCGCGGCCCTACCGTCGTTGCATACCCGCAAGAGCGCAACGAATCGCTTCACCACGGGACCACGAACCAGCGAAACGGAGACGGCCATGACGACACCGCGGCAGATCACCTGGAAGGGCGGCTCGAGCGCCCATGCGCCGGTCGCCCAGCCCCGCTCGCAGCGGGCGCTCGTCGAGGCGTCGCTGATGTGCGTCGGGACCCGCCCGGCCCGCCGCTGGGACGAGCGCACGCGCACGATGTACGCCCCGCGCCCGTCCTGACCGTCGGCGCGGCTGCTTCAATGCCGCGTCCATGAGGCTCTACGCGCTCCGCGGCGCCACGACCGTGCCGGCCAACGAGTCCGGCGCGATCCTGGCCGCCACCGGCGAGCTGATGCGCGAGGCGATCGAGCGCAACGGCCTCGCCGCCGGCGACATGGTGAGCTGCATCTTCACCGTGACCGCGGATCTCGACGCCGAGTTCCCGGCGGTCGCGGCGCGGCGGGTCGGCCTGGACCGCGTGCCGCTGCTCTGCGCCCGCGAGATCCCGGTGCCCGGCTCCCTGCCGCGGGTGATCCGCTTCCTCCTGCACTACTACGCGGCGGAGGACCACGAGCCCCGCCACGTCTATCTGCACGAGGCGCGCTCGCTGCGGGCCGACCTCGACAGCGCCCAATGACGAGAGGAGATCGGCCATGGCCGAGCAGGTGACCGAGACCATCCACGGCGAGGGCTACGCGGTCGGCAGCCTCGACGGCATGGGCACCGGGCCGGGCTTCCGCAAGGTTCGCCGCGCCCTGGACGTCGAGGCCTTCGGCGTCAACGCCATCGTGCTTCCGGAGGGCTACGCGACCGGCAGCCACTTCCACGACGAGCAGGAGGAGCTCTACTTCGTCCACGCCGGAGAGGTCGAGATCGAGTTCGGGGACGGCTCGACGCACCGGCTCGGGCCGGGCGGGCTGGCCCGGGTCGACGCCCCGACCCTGCGCAAGGTGCGCAACGTCGGCGCGGGCGAGGCGGTCTACGTCGTGACGGGCGGCAAGGGCGGCTACGTCGGCCGCGACGGGCGGCTGCCCGAGGGCGAGGAGCGTGTGGGGGACGGCCCGCCGGGCGCGGCAGGCGCGGGGCCCGCGGCGTAGCCCGCCCGCGGTCCGGCACACTACGAGTGTCCGCCGCCGCCATCGACGCCGGCGGCACGTCTCCGATGAGCCTCGAATTCGCCCAGCGCATCCGGCGCATCCCGGTCTATCCCGCCGCCGACGGCTACGCGCTCGGCGAGCAGGTCGCACTGCTCGCCAGCAACGAGACGCCCTTCGCGCCCATGCCCGCGGTCGTCGAGGCGGCACGCGCCGCCATGGCCGGCGCCAACCGCTACCCGGACCCCGGCAACGGCGACCTGCGCCGCGCGCTGGCCCGGCGCAGCGGGGTTCCCGTGAACCGGATCGCGGTCGGCAACGGCTCGTGCGACGTGCTGCTCGCCGCCGGCGAAGCGCTGCTCGAGCCCGGGGCCGAGATCGTCTACGCGTGGCCGTCCTTCTCGATGTACCCGCACCTCGCGGCGGCCTCCGGCGCCCGCGCGATCGCCGTGCCGCTGGATGCCGACGACCGCCACGACCTCGAGGCGATGGCGTCCGAGGTGACCGTGGCGACCCGCCTGCTGATCGTCTGCAACCCGAACAACCCGACGGCCACTGCGGTCACGACCGACGAGATCGCCGGCCTGCTCGACCGCGTGCCGCGCCACGTCTGCGTGATCGTCGACGAGGCCTACTGCGAGTTCTCGACGCTCGACGACCCCGACGCGACCATCGACCTCCTCGACGCGCACCCCAACCTCGTCCTGCTGCGGACCTTCTCGAAGGTCTACGGCCTCGCCGGCCTGCGCGTCGGCTACGGGCTGTGCGGCTCGGAGGAGTTCCGGATCGCCGTCGACCAGGTGCGCCAGCCCTTCTTCTGCAACGTCGCCGCGCAGGCCGCGGCCGTCGAGGCGCTGCGCCACTCCGACGAGGTCACCCGCCGCGTCGAGCAGACGGTGGCGTCCCGCCTGCAGCTCGAGGAGGGCCTCGTCGGGCTCGGCCTGCGCCCGGCCGACTCGCAGGCGAACTTCGTCTGGTTCCACCTCGGGGAGGACGCGGACGAGCCCGCGATCGTGGCCGCCCTGGGCGCCCGGGACATCCTCGTGCGCTCCGGCACGGCCCTCGGCCGGGCCGGCTGCCTGCGCGTGACCTGCGGCACGCCGGCCGAGAACGACCGCTTCCTGGCGGCGCTCGGCGAGCTGC
>CAZEKK010000157.1:0-6646 GCA_964512905.1 uncultured Solirubrobacteraceae bacterium | reverse complement strand
CGACGTAGGCGTGGCAGGCCGGCTCGGACTCGTGATAGGCCTCGGTCTCCACGATCAGGCCGGCGGTGGCGCCGTGGCGCACGGTGCAGCCGACGAGGGCGCGGGCAACCGCGAGCACCGGCCGGTCGTAGAAGGCGGCCTGCACCGGCGGCGCGGCTCAGGCGTCGAGCCGGGCCCGCACGTGCCCGAGCTGATCGCGGATCCGCGCCAGCGCCGTGCCGCCCTCGCTCGCCTTGGACTCGAGCCAGCTGCCCTCTGCCAGCACCGCGTAGTACTCCTCGTCGAGCTGCGGGGCCAGGCGCGCGAGGTCGTCCGCGGTGAGCTCCGACAGGCGGCGGCCCTGGCTCAGCGCGTCGCGGACGAGCCCCGCGACGATGCCGTGCGCCTCGCGGAACGGGACGCCGCGGCGCACGAGCAGGTCGGCCACGTCGGTCGCGGCGAGGAACTCGTCGGCGGCAGCGGCCGCCAGCCGGTCCCGGCGGAAGGCGATGCCGCCGAGCATCCCCGCCGCAGCGTCGAGGCACAGCTCGAGCGTGTCGACCGCGTCGAAGAGGTGCTCCTTGTCCTCCTGCATGTCCTTGTTGTAGGTCAGCGGCAGGCCGTGCATGACGCCGTGCAGGGCCACGAGGTGCCCCGCGACGCGCGGCGCCTTGGCCCGCAGCAGCTCGGCGGCATCGGGGTTCTTCTTCTGGGGCATGATCGAGGACCCCGACGCGAAGGCGTCGGCAACCTCGCAGAAGCCGAACTCCTCGCTCGACCACAGGACGATCTCCGCGCCCAGGCGCGACAGGTGGGTCGCGCAGGTCGCTGCGGCCGCCAGGTAGTCCAGGACGAAGTCGCGGTTCGAGACCGCATCGATCGAGTTCTGGGCGACAGCGCCGAAGCCGAGGTCGGCGGCGACGCGCCCGCGATCGGTGTCGAAGTTCACGCCCGCCAGCGCTCCGGCGCCGAGCGGCATGACATCGGCGGCCGCCGCCGTCGCGCCGAACCGGTCGCGGTCGCGCAGGAACATCCACGCGTAGGCGAGCAGGTGGTGGGAGAGGTAGACGGGCTGCGCGCGCTGGAGGTGGGTGTAGCCGGGCATCGCCCAGTCGAGGTGGGCCTCGGCGGCGTCCACCAGCGCCTCGACGAGGGCGCGCAGGCGGGCCTGGGCGTCCTGGGCGTGGGCGCGCACGTAGAGGGCCACGTCGGTGGCGACCTGGTCGTTGCGTGACCGGGCCGTGTGGAGCTTGCCGCCAACCGGGCCGGCAATCTCGGTCAGCCGGCGCTCGACGGCCATGTGGATGTCCTCGTCGCCCGGATCGACGGCGAACCGCCCCTCCGCAAACTCGGCCTCGACCTCGTCGAGGCCGGCGAGGATCGCGTCGCGGTCGTCGTCGCCGATGATCCCCTGCGCGGCCAGCATCGCTGCGTGTGCGCGCGACTGCGCGACGTCGTACGGCGCCAAGCGCCAGTCGAACGCGATCGAGGCGTTCAGGGCGTGGAAGCGCTGATCCTGGGGCTCGGCGAACCGGGACACGGCGCGGGAGTGTAGTCGCCGGCCGCCGTCGGCTCGGAGGCCGCGGCAGGCGCTCGCCCGCCACCCACGCCGGGCGCGGCGCGGCGCCAACGGCGACAATGGCGCGATGCCCGTGATCGCGCGTTCAGCCCGGCCCGACGACGACCTGGCCCCCCTCCTCTACGCCTCCGCGCGCGGCGTCTACGACCTGATGTTCGGCGACGAGACACGCGCGCTGCGAATCCTGCGGGCGCTCGGGCCCCGGGCCGGTTCCGTCGTCAGCTTCGACGCCTGTCTCGCCGCCGAGCGCGACGGCGAGCTCGTCGGGGTGCTGGCCGGCTACCCGCTCGCCGAGGCGCTGGCGCGCACCCGCCGGTTCCACGTCCGCGCGGGCCGCCGGGCCGGCCCTGGCCGGTGGGCGGCGATGGCGCGGGTGGCCCGGGCCGGCGCGGAGCTGACGCCCCCGGCGCCGACCGGTTCGTGGTACGTCGATGCCCTCGCCACCGCCCCGTGGGCGCGGCGCCAGGGCGTCGCCCGCATGCTGCTGGCCGCCGCCGAGGCGCGCGGGCGCGCGGCGGGCTGCCGTGTCCTCGCCCTCGACACCGGCCTCGGCAACGCCGCGGCGCGGCGCCTGTACGAGTCCGCCGACATGACCGCAGGCCCGCCGACCGGCGTCGGCCGGCGCGGCAGGGCGCTCGGCGTGCCGGAGGCCGGCTTCGTCGGCTACGTCAAGGCGCTGTGAAGGGTGGCAGCCACGCGCGCAATCTGATCCTCGGTGATGCCCGGGAAGAACGGCAGCGCCAGAGACCGGGCCGCGATGTCCTCGCACACCGGGAACTCGCCCTCACGGTGGCCGAACCGCTCGCGGTAGAAGGTCATGAGGTGGATCGCCGGAAGGTAGGGCTTGGCCTGGATTCCGTCGGCGAGGAGCCGCCGCACGGTTGCGTCCCGGTCGATCCCCGGCGGCACCTGCACGACGAACACGAACCAGCCGCGGCGGTTGCCGTCCGCGTCGGGGCACGGCAGGCCGAGACCCTCGATGCCGGCCAGAGCGGCCCGGTAGCGCTCCGCCGCCCGGGCGCGATCGGCCAGCATCCCGTCCAGCCGCTGCAGCTGCACGAGGCCGATCGCGCTCTGGAGATCGGTCAGGCGGTAGTTGAAGCCGAGCCGGTCGTGGTCGAGCCAGCCCATGTCGGGGGCGCGGCCCTGGTTGCGTTCGGAGTCGATGCGCGCCTTCGTCGCGGGGTCGGCCATCACGATCATGCCGCCCTCCCCCGTCGTCAGCTGCTTGTTCGCATAGAAGCCGAACACCGCCGGATGCCCCCGTCCGCCCACGGGCGTGCCGTCTCCGTGCACCGCGCCGAGCGCCTCGCAGGCGTCCTCGACGATCGGCAGCCCCAGCCGCTCGAACGCGGGCACATCGGCCGGGTAGCCGAAGATGTGCACCGGCAGCAGCGCGGTCGTGCGCTCGGTCACCGCCGCGGCCGCGGCGGCGGGGTCGAGGTTGAGCGTCACCGGGTCGATGTCGGCGAACACCGGGCGCGCGCGCTCGTAGACGACCACGTTGGCCGAGGCCACGAACGAGAACGGACTCGTGACCACCTCGTCGCCGTCGCCGACCTCGGCCGCGCGCAGCGCCAGGTGCAGGCCTGCCGTGCCGCTCGACACGGCGCTGGCGTGTGTCATCCCCAAACGCGCCGCGAAGGCGGCCTCGAAGGCGGGCACGCGCGGGCCGAGGGAGAGCTGCCCCGAGCGCAGGACCTCGGCGATCGCCGCCTCCTCCTCGGGTCCGAGGACGGGCCGGGCCGCCGGCACGACCGGCTCGGTCACGGTGCCGGCCCGGAGCCGGCCTCGCGCTCGGCGGCAGCGGCGGTCGCCGAGCGCGCAGGCTGCATGCCGTACTCGAGCGAGTCGACCAGCGCCTCCCACGAGGCTTCGATGATGTTCTCCGAGACGCCGATGGCGCCCCAGACCTCCCGGCCGTCCGAGGCATCGAGGAGCACCCGGGTCACCGCCGCGGTGCCGCGGCGCTCGTCGAGGATGCGGACCTTGAAGTTCACGAGCGCGATGTCCGCGAGGTGCGGATAGATCTCAACGATTGCGGCCCGCAGCGCGCGGTCGAGCGCGTGGACCGGTCCGTCGCCCTCGGCGGTGCGGACGTAGCGCTCCCCGCCGACCCACAGCTTGATGGTGGCCTCCGTCTCGACCCGTCCGTCGGCCCGCTTCTCGACGATCGCGCGCCACGACTCGAGCCGGAAGAGGGGCTCGTACTCGCCGGCTTCCTTGCGGAGCAGGAGCTCGAAGCTGCCGTCCGCCGCCTCGAAGTGGTACCCCTCGTGCTCGAGCGCCTTGACCCGCTCGACGACGCGCCGGGCCCCGTCGTCGTCCAGCGCCACCCCGGCCTGCTCGGCGCGCGCGGCGACCGTGCCCTTGCCGGCCAGCTCGGAGATCAGCAGCTCGCGGGCGTTGCCCACGGCGGCCGGGTCGAGGTGCTCGAACGTCGCCGGATCGGCGGCGACCCCGGCGGCGTGCATGCCGCCCTTGTGCGCGAAGGCGTTGCGGCCGACGTACGGCTGGTCCGGATCGGGCGCGAAGTTCAAGAGTTCGTCGGCGAAGTGGGCGACCTCGGTGAGGCGGGCGAGGTGCGCCTCGTCCAGGCACCGCACGTCCATCTTGAGCTGCAGGTTCGGGATGATCGAGACGAGGTTGGCGTTGCCGCAGCGCTCGCCGTAGCCGTTGAGCGTGCCCTGCACGTGGCTGGCGCCCTGGTCGACCGCGGCCAGCGTGTTCGCCACGGCGCACTCGGCGTCGTTGTGGGTGTGGATGCCCACGCGAGCGCCGTCGCCGACGCCGGCGACCACCGCTCCCATCGCGGCGGCGACCGCCGCGGGGAGGGTTCCGCCGTTGGTGTCGCAGCAGACCACCGTCTCGGCGCCGGCCTCCGCGGCGGCCCGCAGGCAGCGCAGCGCGTAGGCGGCGTCGTCGGCGAACCCGTCGAAGAAGTGCTCGGCGTCGTAGACGACGCGCTTGCCCTGGGCGACGAGGAAGGCCACGGACTCGGCGATCATCCGCAGGTTCTCGTCCGGGTCGACCCGCACGACCTTGTCGACGTGGAGCTTCCAGGTCTTGCCGACCAGCGTGCAGACCGGCGCGAAGCAGTCGGCGAGCACGCGCAGGGCCGGATCGTCGTGGGCGGGCACGCCGCGGCGCCGGGTCATCCCGAAGGCCGCGATCTCGGCGGTCTGGAACCGCTCGGCGGCCAGCAGCTCGAACAGCTCGAGCTCCTTCGGGTTCGAGCTGGGGAAGCCGGCCTCGATGAGGTGGATGCCCAGCTCGTCGAGCTTGCCGGCCAGGCGCAGCTTCTCCTCAGCCGAGAGCGACATCCCCTCTCCCTGCATGCCGTCGCGGAGGGTGGTGTCGTAGAGCTGAACGGTGGCTGGTTTCACGGGGTTCCTTTCGTGCGGAGCGGGCGAACGGCGGCAGCGACCGGCAGCTAGCGCTGGGCCGCGGCGGTAATTCGCGTGCACGAAAGGAGCGTCATGCGGCCCTGGAGGGTACCTGGACGACATCGATCCAGTCCCGGTAGCGGGGATCGCGACCGTGGAGGGCGTCCTCGAACGCCTTCTGGATCTCCAGCGTGACCGGTCCAGGCGCACCGGTCCCGATGGCGTGATCGTCGATCTCGCGCACTGGGCACAGCTCTGCGGCGGTGCCGCAGATGAAGACCTCGTCGGCGAGGTAGAGCTCGGCGCGGGCGAGATCGCGCTCGACGACCTCGTGGCCCAGGTCGCGGGCGATCTGGTCGACCGTCCGGCGGCTGATTCCGTCGAGGATCCCGGCGGTCTGCGGCGGCGTGATGATGGCGCCGTGGCGGACCACAAAGACGTTCTCGCCCGAGCCCTCGCAGACGTGGCCGTGCTCGTCAAGGAGGATCGCCTCGTCGTAGCCGGCCTTGTGGGTCTCGATCTTCGCGAGGACGCTGTTGAGGTACTGGCCGGACGCCTTCGCGTGGGGGATCAGCGACGCGTCGGAGATCCGCCGCCACGACGAGACCTTCGCGCGAACGCCGTGGCGCTTGCCCTCCTCGCCGAGGTAGGCCCCCCACTCCCACGCGGCGATGGTCACGTCGACGGGCGCTTCGAGGGGGAAGAGGCCCATCTGGCCGTACCCGCGAAAGGCGAGCGGCCGGATGTAGCAGGAGGTCAGCCCGTTGCGGACGATCAGCTCGTGCGTCGCCTCCCGCAGCGCCTCGGTGTCGTACGGGAGCGGCATGTAGTACAGCCCGGCCGACTGGGCGAGGCGGTCGAGGTGCTCGCGATGACGGAAGACGGCCGGCCCGTGCTCGGTCTCGTAGCAGCGGACGCCCTCGAAAACCCCGGTGCCGTAGTGGAGCCCGTGGGTCAGGACGTGGACGCGGGCCTCGTCCCACGGCACGAACGCCCCGTTCATCCAGATCAGCTCCGATGGCTTCACGCGTCACTCTCCTTGCAGGTGCGCCACAACGGCGGCGGTGGCCTCGGCGGTGGTCGCCTCTCCGCCGAGATCCGCGGTGCGCAGCCCGTCGGCGAGCGCGCGATCGACGGCGGATTCTACCGCTGCCGCCTCGTCCGCCATGTCCAATCCGTGGCGCAGCATCATTCCCACCGTCAGGAACATGGCCAGCGGGTTGGCGACGCCCTGGCCGGCGATGTCGGGCGCCGAGCCGTGCACGGGTTCGAACAGCCCCGGGCCGTCCCCGCCCAGCGAGGCGCTTGGCAGCATGCCCAGCGAGCCGGTCAGCATCGCCGCTTCGTCGCTGAGGATGTCTCCGAACATGTTCTCGGTCAGGATCACGTCGAAGTGCCGGGGCGCCGCGACGAGCTTCATCGCGGTGCTGTCGACGAGCGCGTGCTCGAGCGTCACGGTCGGGAACTCCTCGGCGTGGACGCGCGTGACGACCTCGCGCCACAGCCGCGAGGTCTCCAGGACGTTGGCCTTGTCGACGCTCGTGACCTTCACGGTGGCGGCGCGGAACGCCACGCGCGCGATGCGCTCGATCTCGGCGACCGAGTACTCGCAGTGGTCGTAGGCGCGGTCGCCGATGCGCCCCTTGTTGCCGAAGTAGATGCCGCCCGTCAGCTCGCGCACGAACACCAGGTCGACACCGGC
>CAZEKK010000156.1:0-6686 GCA_964512905.1 uncultured Solirubrobacteraceae bacterium | reverse complement strand
TGATCGGCGAGGGCACCTCGGAGATCCAGCGGATGGTCATCGGCAAGAAGCTGCTCCAGCGCCACAAGATCTGACCCGCAGCCGGCCAGGCCCGGGCGCCTCTCCGAGGCAGGCCGGCACCCGGCCAGCCTCGGAAGCGCCACGACGAAGACGCGAGTCGAACGGTCGCTGCGACACTGAGAAGCGCCGACCACCACGCAACCCGCACCGCCTCTGGAGGCCACCCATGACTGAGAACGCTCCCCTGCCCACCGCCGCCGGCGTGCTCGGCAGCGGGGACGTCGGCAAGACGCTCGCCGCCGGCCTGGCGGCCAAGGGCATCGCCGCGACCCTCGGAACCGGGCGCGCCGACGACCCGGAACTGACGGCCTGGGCGTCAGGCGCCGGCGTCACGCTCGGCTCGTTCGCGGACGCGGCCAAGGCCGGGGACATGGTGTTCCTCGCCGTGCGCGGCGCCAGCGACGCGCTGCACGGCGTGCTTGACGCCGCCGGGCCCGGCGCGCTGGACGGCAAGGTCGTCGTCGACGTCACCAACCCGCTGGTCTTCGGCGACACCATGCCGCCGGCGCTCGAGATCGGGCACAACGACTCGGGCGGCGAGCACCTCCAGCGCCGGCTGCCGGCCGCGAAGGTCGTCAAGGCCTTCAACACCGTCGGCAACGCCCTGATGGTCGACCCCGACCTGCCCGGCGGCCCGCCGGACATGCTGATCGCGGGCAACGACGACGACGCCAAGGCCGCCGTCGCCGCCGTCCTGCACGCGTTCGGCTGGCCGGTGATCGACGTCGGCGGGATCGAGCGGTCCCGCGAGCTGGAGTCCCTCTGCATCCTGTGGGTCGCCATCGGCCTGCGACGCGGAAGCTGGGATCACGCGTTCAAGGTGCTCACGCGGTGAGCACGGCCGGGCATCCGATCGCCGCGGTGAGCGGCGGCAACCGCGGGATCGGCCTCGAGGTGGTCCTGCAGCTCGCCCGGCGCGGGCACCACGTGATCATGGGCGCGCGCGACGCCGCGACCGGGGAGGCTGCGCGCGCGAGCCTGGGCGACGACGGCGAACGGATCGAGGTCCGCCCGCTTGACGTTGCTGACCCCGCGAGCATCGCCGCCTTCGCTGCCGGGATCGCCGCCGACCCCGGGCGCCTCGACGTGCTCGTCAACAACGCCGGGATCGCGATCGACGCCGGCGCGCCCGGAACCGACCCCGACTTCGCGGCGATGCAGCGCACGCTCGACGTGAACCTCTTCGGCGCCTGGCGCCTCACCGCGGCGCTCGTCCCGCTCCTGCGCGCGTCCCGCCACGGGCGCATCGTGAGCCTGTCGAGCGGCATGGGGCAGCTTGCCGAGATGGGCTCCGGTTCGCCGGCGTACCGCGTGTCGAAGGCCGGAATCAACGTGATGACCCGCGTCCTGGCGAACGAGCTGCGCGGCGACGGCGTGCTCGTCAACGCCGCCTGCCCCGGGTGGGTCAAGACCGACATGGGCGGGGCCGGGGCCTACCGGGAGATCGACGAGGGCGCCGACACACCGGTGTGGCTGGCCACGCTGCCCGACGACGGGCCGACCGGCGGGTTCTTCCGCAACCGCGAGCCGCTCCCCTGGTAGCGCGCTCTCCTTCCAGCGGGTCAGCGGGCGGCAGGCCCGCCGAGGGTGTGGGGAGCAGGCGCCGCCCCCGTCACGCGGGCGCCGCGGGCGGGGGCGCCGCTACCGCGGCAGGTTCATGCCCAGCCGCTTGGGCAGGCTGGTCACGAACGCGGTCAGCGGGTCGACCGTCCGGCCCTCCTCCTCGAGGCGGTCGCGGCGGACGAAGGCGGTCCGGATGACGCTCCCCCCCGTCCACCGGAACGGCTCGGGCGGGAAGTGGACGGGGTTGGGCTCCACGAGCGGCAGGCGCGTGACCGCATCGCGGCGGTCGAGGGCGATCGCCGCGAGGATCCTGCCGCCGAGGTAGGACGGCGCGACGCCGTTGCCGGTGAATCCGAAGCCGTAGTGGACGGGCGGATCGAGCGTCCCGTACATCGGCAGGTGCTCGGGCCCGACGTCGATCGGACCGCCCCACGCATGCGTGATCGCCCGGCCTCGCAGGCCCGGGAAGAACCGCAACAGGGTCGCCGTCGCGTGGGCGGCGGCGCCGGGGTCGACCTCGAGCACGCCGGTCGTGCGACCGCCGAAGCCCATGCGGCCGCCGCCCCAGCCCAGCGCGATCCGCCCGTCGCGGGTGGTGCGGAAGTAGTGCAGCAGGGTGCGGCGGTCGGTGATGCCCTCCCCCCCGGTCCAGCCGATCTCCTCGAGCACGTCCGGCACCGGCTCGGTGAGCGCGATATGGCTCGACGCGACGCTCATCCGTCCGCGCAGCGGCCGCACCCGCAAGGCGGCGCCCCCGATCGCCAGCACGACGCTGCGGGCAGACACCTGTCCGGCGTCGGTCTGCGCGACGGCCCCGCCCGGACCTGCCCGCAGGCCGCGGACGCGCGTGTCCTCGTGCAGGACGGCGCCGCGCTCGCGCAGCCGGGCGCGCAAGCCCAAGGCGAGGCGGCCGGGCTGGACGGTGGCCGACGTCTGCGTGACGGCTCCGACGCGGAACGCCGGAGACCGGCAGATCGACGCCACCTCCGCGTCGGTCAGCGGGCGGATCTCGTCGGGCTGCCCGAGCGCCGCGCACGCCGCGGCGCCGGCCCGCCACTCGTCGTCCTGGGCCGGCGAGGTGGAGACGTCGACGTGCGGCGCCGGGAGGTACCACGCGTCGACGGCGTTGGCCTCGCACCACGCGCCGAGCGCCCGGACCGCGTCCTGCGACGCCAGGAGCAGATCGCGCGACGCCGCGTCGCCGAACGCCTCGCGCGCCTCGACCATGCGGTCGGCGTAGGCGTTGGCCATGCCGCCGTTGCGACCGCTCGGTCCGTGCCCGCAGCGGCCCGCTTCCAGCACGACGACCCGCGCCTCGGGGGCGTGCTCGAGCACGTGCCACGCAGTCCACATCCCGAGGTAGCCGCCGCCGATGACCAGCACGTCGGCGTGCGTGTCGGCCGCCAGCGGCGGCGCCGGGTCGGCGCCGCCGCCAGCCTCCTGAAGCCACCAGCCCTGCGGCGTGTGCTCCATCAGCCCGTGACCTCGAATCCCCCGCGTCCGTCGAGCGCGACGGCGCGGCCCGTGAGCGGCGCAGCGGTCATCTCGGCCAGCGTATCGGGATCGACCGTCTGCGCCAGCGTCCGCGCGCCGTCGTCGCACAGCGCCGCGAGGATGCCGAACGACGGCGCGCCGTCACGTTCGTAGATCACCGAGACCGACTCGCCAACGGCAGCCCCGGACCGGTCCGGGGCGAAGGCCCGACGCGGCGCGGCGCCGGCCTCGGCCTGCACCGGCACGGCGCGGAAGGGCAGGGCGGGCGGCGCGGACCCGTAGACGCCCGCCGCGTGCTTGGTCAGGTACCAGCCAACGGCCGTGACGAGTCCGGTTGCGCCGGCATCGCCGCGCAACCGTTCGGCGATGGCGGCGATCGCGTGCAGGGCGTAGGCGTTGCCCGGCCCGCCGGCGAACGTCAGGCCGCCGGTCACGGTCGGCGGCCGCGGGTCGGCCTCGAGGTCGAGACCGAGTTCGGCGGCGGCTATCTGGACGGCGGACGGGAAGCAGGAGTAGAGGTCGAGATGCGCCACGTCGTCCAACCCGACCGCTGCCGCGGCGAGGGCCGACCGACCGGCGGCCCGGATCGCCGGCGAGGACCGCAGGTCCCAGCGCTCGGTGACGTGCCAGTGGTCGTGCCCGCCGGCCGCGCCCAACGGGAACACCCACCGGTCCCGGGGGACGCCCAGGCCGGTCGCCGTCTCGGCCGCGCACAGGAGCACCGCGGCCGCCTGGTCGGTCTGGATGTTCGCGTTCATCAGCTTCGTGTAGGGCAGCGTGACCTGGCGGTTCGCGGGCGTCGGCGTGGCGATCGCCTGCGCCGACAGCGGACCGGGAGTCCAGGCGTGGGGATTGCCGGCGGCGACATCCGAGAAACGCGCCCACAGTCGCCCCAGCCAGGCCCGATGCTCGGCGAGCGACCGGCCGCTCGCGGCCCAGAGCGCGTTCTCGAAGAGCGGATAGACCGTGATCGGGGCAATGAGCCCGGCGGCCGCCTCCGCCGCACTCGTGCCGGGCCGGTCGCTGCCGACGGTGCGTGCCGGCCGGGCACCCGGATCCTGCGCCGGCCAGCCCGGGGATGTGCCGGCCTTCATCGTGCGGGCCAGCGTGTTCATCGCCTCGGCGCCGGCGACGAGGGCGGCGTGCGCCTCGCCCCGCGCGATGACGGCGGCGAGATCGGCGACCAGCGCCTGGGGCGCGTCGCCGCCGTTGGGCGTGCCGACGGTGGCCGCGGACGAGGCCCCAACCGTCGCGGCCACCAGGGCCGCCGGATCGGGCGCGTCCTGGCGCGAGGCGATCGCCGGAACCGCCACGACGTCCAGCGAGCGCAGCAGCCGCTCGCCGGCGCCGGCGTCCGCTGCGGCAGCGCGGGCCGCGGCGGCGGCCAGGTCGATCGGGTCGGGGGCGTCGCCGCCGCGGTGGGTGATCTGGGCGACGCCAACGATCACCGGGGTGCGCGGGTCGAGAGGCACGGCGGGCCAGGGTAGGGAATCGGCCCTCGTCCGGTGCTCCCGGCGGGCTCAGGTAGTCTCGGAAGGGATGGCTTCCGACGCCAAGGCCCTGATCGAGTCCGCCGTGCAGCGCACGGTCGACGAGGTCCCGGCCCTCGCCGGATTGAAGCTCGTGATCGGCCTCGAGCTGCGCGGCGGACGCGACGTGCAGATGTTCCGGGTCCAGCTGCCCGGCCCCGTGGTGACGAAGGACATCGCGGCCGACGCCCGCGTGCGCCTGTTCCTGCCCCGCGCCGCGTTCAACGAGCTCGCCACCAAGGGGACCGTGAAGGCCTGGCGCCGCGCCTTCGAGACCGGCGAGGCGAAGGCCGAGGGGACCGAGCAGATCCTGCGGCTCATCACCCAGGTCGTCGAGCGCCAGGAGGAGCGGACGCGCACGAAGAAGGTCCACCGCTGAGCGCGCGCGCCCTTCCGCGCGGCCCGGCGTTCCGGCGGCCATGACGTTCGCCGACGCGACCGATGCGGCCCTCGCGGCCGCCACGTCCCTGGCCGCAACCTGGATCAGCGGCTCCAAGCCGCCGCTGCGCTCGATCGGTCCGACGCCCGAGGAGGTCGTCGTCGGCCGGCTCTGCGATGCCCTGGCCCACGGCGGCACGCCGGCCGGGCAGCTTCGCCGCAGCGACCCGCCCGTCGGGCCGGCCTGGCGTGGCGCGGCGGCGCCGATCGACCTCTGCCGGCGGCCCGAGCCGGACACCGCGCCCGTGTGGCTGGCCGACATCGAGGTCGACCGCCCCGACGAAGCGGTGTGGGCGGGCCTGCGCGCCCTCGGCGCCGCGGCCCAGTTCCGGCCGGAGGTTGCCGCCTACGTGCTCGTGGGGGCGACCTCGTACGACTGGCTCGTCGGCGAGTTCCACGCCTTCCTCGCCGCGTCCGTCGGCGAGCGCACCATCCACGCCCCCACCGCCGAGCTGATCCGCGGCCAGCGCGTCGGCTGGAGCGCGGCGCTCGCCGCCCACCCCAGCATCAGGCCGGTCACCGCCCCGCGCGTGATCGCCACGACGGTGCTCGCTGCCGTCCCGATCTGGGACGGCCACGAGCTGCGACTGGCCAGGATCGAGGTCGAGGATCCCGACCCGATCCGGTTCGACCACGGCGGCTGGCCGGCGAGCTGACGCCCGCGACGGTCACGGGCCGCCACGCCGGCCCGGCACGCCGGCTGGGATCAGCCCGGGATCAGCCCGTCGCCCGTGAAGTCGCGCTCGGCCTCGCCGAAGGTCGTGTCGGCCGGCGGCATGATGACGTCGGACTCGACCAGCTCGGTATCGGCAAGCTCCCTTCCGTGGGTGCGCACGAGCGCGAGCATCTCCTCGAACAGCTCGTGGAAGCGGTCCTCGTCGCCCGCCTCAACCGCCGCGACGGCCTGGTTGTCGAGCTCGTTGAGCCGCTGCGCGTCGGCGTCGGGCAGCTGGAACTGCCCCTCGGTGGCGATGCGGACGATCACGACTGGCCCTCCGGCTTGGCCTCCTCGGCGGCGGGTGCGTCGGCGGCAGGCGCAGCCGCATCACCGGCGCCGAGCTCGCCCCCGGAGGCGCTGCCGGGGCCGAGCGACGCCTTCATCTTCGCCAGCTCGTCGTCGACGGCGGTCGACGAGGTGAGCTCGGCGAGCTGGCGGTCGATGTCGTCGTTCGGCTCGCCGAGCTGGGTGAGATCCTCGAACGTGCCGGCCTTCTCGAGCTCCTCGACCGCCGCGGCACGCGCCCGCATGCCCTCGGTCTTGTCCATCGCCCGCTGCATCGCGAGGCCGACATCGGCCATCTCCTCGCCGACTCCCGTGGCGGCCTCGGAGATCTTGACCTGCGCCTCGGCAGCGGAGTACTGCGCCTTGACGACCTCCTTCTTGGTCCGGAAGGCCTCGATCTTGGCGCGCAGCTTCTTCTCGTTCTCGGTAAGCGACTCCTGCTGGCGCTCCAGCTCGGCGACCTGCTGGTCGAGGGACTGCAGCTCGGTCTGGGCCAGCTGCTTGCGCTCGAGCGCCATGCGCGCGAGCTCCTCGTTGCCGGCGCCGAGCGCCTGGCGCGCCTGGGTGTCGAGCTTGACGACCTGCTGCTCGAGCTTCTG
>CAZEKK010000155.1:0-6739 GCA_964512905.1 uncultured Solirubrobacteraceae bacterium | reverse complement strand
GTCCAAGCCGCCGCAGGCTAGCAGCCGTCGCCGGCGCCCCGGGCGCTCCGGGCCGACCGCGTGGCGGGCGTGGACGCAGAACGGCCAGACGACCGGCTATAACGGCTCGGGCATGTCCTTCACCGGCGCGCTCAGCGCCCTCTTCGGCGACGGCACGGCGATGTGGGGCTTCGTCCTCGCGCTGGCGATCGCGCTGGCGCTGACCCCGCTCACCGGGCGGCTCGCCCGCCGTCTCGGCGCCATCGACGACGCGACCGACCGGCCCCGCGTGCATTCGCAGCCCATCCCGCGCATCGGCGGCCTGGCCATCGTGGCCGCGATCCTCGTGCCGACGCTTCTGCTCGTTCGGCAGGCGGGGCCGCTGGCCGGGATCGTGATCGGCACGGTCGTGGTCGCGGCCGTCGGACTCGTGGACGACGTGCGCGGGCTTTCGCCGAAGGTCAAGCTGGCGGCGGTCGCCGCGGCCGCGCTGATCCCGGTTGCCGGGTGGGACCTGCACGTCGAGCGGGTCGGTCTGCCGGTCATCGGGACGATCGAATTCGGCTGGTTCGCCTACCCGCTCACGGTGCTGTGGATCGCGCTGGTCGCCAACCTCGTCAACCTCATCGACGGCGTGGACGGCCTCGCCGCCGGGATCGTGGCGATCGCGACGGCCGCATTCGCCCTGCTTGCGGCGTCGTTCGGCCGCCTCGAGGTCGCGGCGATGTCGGCGATCGTGTGCGGGGCGACCCTCGGCTTCCTGCGCCACAACTACCACCCGGCCAAGGTGTTCATGGGCGACACGGGCGCGCTGGCGCTCGGCTTCATCACGGGCGCCCTGGCGGTCGAGGGCGTGCTGAAGGGGGCCGCGACCATCGCGCTGGCCGCCCCGCTCCTCGTTCTCGCCGTGCCGATCCTCGACACGTCGTTCGTGGTCCTCAAGCGCCTCAAGTACCACCGGCCCCCGTTCGGCGCGGACCAGAACCACTTCTACCACCGGTTCCTGCGCATCGGCTTCTCGCAGCGGCGGACCGTCGCCTACCTGCACGGGTGGGCCGCGCTGATGGCGTGCTA
Organism: uncultured Solirubrobacteraceae bacterium; assembly: GCA_964512905.1. Taxonomy (GTDB): domain Bacteria; phylum Actinomycetota; class Thermoleophilia; order Solirubrobacterales; family Solirubrobacteraceae; genus CANJIV01. Next base: position 5,686 of record CAZEKK010000155.1, on the reverse strand, counting down.
CGCGATCCTCCTGCGCTTCGTCCCCCCGCGTCCGCGCGGCGTCTGGGACCTCGGGAACACCCTCATCTGCGGGGCGGCGGGCGTCGCCATCCTCGCCGCATCCATCTGGATGGTCTACGCGCTGGAGATCTTCAAGGCCCGCCACGTCGACGGGCTGAGGCTCCGCCGGTCGGGGGACGAGGATGACGAGCCCGAGGCGCCCCGCGAGGCGGCCCCGCCCGAGGTCACCGCGGGGCGGCGGTAGGGCCGGCGGGGCTGGCTCCCCGCGGCAGCCAGGGCAGCGCCAGGTTCAGGAGGTCGCGCGGGTCGCGGCCGCGGATCACGCGGACCGGGCGCGCCTTGCGGGCGACGACGACCTCCGCGGGGTCGGTCAGGAGCGACAGGCGCCCGTCACGGATGAGCATCTCGTCGATCGCTCCGAGGCGGCCCTCGAACGTCGACCAGACCGGGGTGCAGAGCACCGCCGCCTCGCGGTTCATCGTCCCGCCCGCCGAAACGAGGAGGTCGGCCAGCGCCACGAGGCTGCGGCCGTCCACGGCCCGCCTGGGCACGACGACCCGCGGCAGGTCGAGCGCCTCGATCGCGTCCGCCTGCTCGGGCGTGCGGGTGAGCACCACGGTCTGGGCCTCGGGAACGCCCGAGAGGCGGCGCAGCAGGCGCGGCTCGAGGGCGTTCTCGGACCCCAGGTACAGCGCGTAGGCCGGCGCGGTTCGCACCACGCAGAGGATCGCGTCCGGCTCGACGCCGAGCCGGGCGGGCACCGTGCGATCGGGCTCGAACCCGGCCAGGTAGTACTCCTCCTTGAGGCCCGGATAGCCGATCAGCTTGGGGGGCGCTGCGCCGTAGCGGCGCAGGCGCTGCGGGGGAATCGCATCCGGAACCAGCACCCGGCTGGCCATCCGGCAGATCACGTGGTGCTGAAGCGCGGCCCACTCGTAGTCGAACATCGTGGTGTTCGGGATGCCCAGCGCCCGGCAGGCGATCGGGAGGTCCGTCGAGCCGTGCGCGAGCGCCAGGTCGAACCGACGGCGGCGGCCGAAGCGGACCATGCGCGCCACCCGATCGACGGCGGCCTTGGCCTTGCCGGGACGGGAGGAGCCGCCGTGGTGGCCGAGCACCGTGTGGGCGTGGCCCCAGTCCTCGAGGAGCTCGAGCGTGTGCGAAAGCGGGCGGGCCGTGATGGCCACCTCGTGCCCGTCGGCCTCCATCAGCTCGACCAGCGGGCGCAGGACGAGGACGTGAGCAGTGTTGGTCAGATCGACCCAGATCCGCATGTGCCCGCGGCGGCGGCTCCGGGACGAGAATCGGCGCCGGAGCCGGTCGGAGTGACCGTCCCATGATGGCACCCGGGCGCGCATCACCGGAGACCTGCGGGAAGGGCCGTCGGCACGCACGCACGCCCGTCCGGGGCGGAGGCGCTCCGTCTCGGGATGCCTCGGACCCACGCCCTGCACCCCACCCCGGACGGCGGCGCGGGAGTTCTACGGTTCACCGGCCAGCCCCGCGGTCCTACCGTGTAGGACCACACGCAACGACGCGAGGCAGGTGGTTCAGATGCGCAGGATGCTCATCGTCATCGGAACGGTGCTCGCGGCGTGGGCCGTCGCCGCACCCGCAGAGGGGGCGCGGTACGGGACGTTCCTGGGCCACGCCCGTGCGTCGGGCAGTTCGAGCGCCGTGAGCATCGGCTGGGGGCCGAAGCTGTGGCGCCAGGTCCGCGCGCCCAGGTCGTTCACGGTGGTGGTCCGGGCCACGCTGCGGCGCGGGTACCTCTGCAGCCTGGACTGCGGCGAGATCCAGTCGCAGTGGCAGGTGGCCTGCACCAAGCCGGGCAGCCTGCGCAACCGGATGGGCGGCATGTTCGGCCCGCCACCGAAAGTGGGGCATCCGCTGCTGCCGTTCTCGAACGCACGGACCTGCACCGTTCGCGTCGAGGCGCACTCGAGCCCGTACGTCGGCGGCACGATCGACGTGTGGCTCTACTACCGGCGCTGACACGCCGGCTGAGCGCCGCGCCGAACGGGGCCACCCGAGCGCGAGCCGCGTGGGCAGGCGCTGCCTGACAGCAGCGCCCCCGCCAGGACTCGAACCTGGGACCTGCGGATTAGAAGTCCGCCGCTCTATCCAGCTGAGCTACGGGGGCGGGCGGCGCGCGGCGGCGCCGCCCGAAGGGTAGTCCGGGAGGCAGCGGCGGTCCGTGCGGGCGCTCAGGCGGCGCGGCGGTGCTTCCACGGTCCGGCGGCGAGGCCATCGAGGCCGCGGCGCTCGGCGAGGCGGCGGCAGATGGCCGTCGCGACGCCGTCGGGATCGACGCGGTACTCCCCGCGGTCGACCCGATCGCGCAGTTCGCGCACGCGGCGGCTCCGGAGCGCTCCATGCTCGATCGTTGCGGCTGATGGGGTCATGACGGACAGGATGGCGCGCGCGCCGGACCGCAACCATCGGGTCGCCAACCCATCTGACCAAACGGAGGCGTTCGGCTGCCGCCCGTGCGGTCGTCGCGAACGCGCGGAGCGGGCGCGACCCCAGTCGCAAGAGGTGGCGGCGGCGGGCCGCGAGCGTCGCCATACTGCGACCCCATGCGACGCACCCTCTTCGAACCCGAGCACGACGACTACCGCGAGAGCTTCCGCCGCTTCCTCGAGAAGGAGGTCGTCCCGAACAACGACGCGTGGGAGCGCGAGGGCATCGTCCCCCGCGAGCTCTACGCCGCCGCCGGCGAGCACGGCTTCGCCGCGATGGCTGTGCCCGAGGAGCACGGCGGGGCCGGCGTGCCGGACTTCCGCTTCAACCAGGTGATCGGCGAGGAGGTGCAGCGGATCGGCGCGACCGGCTTCGGCGTCGGCCTCACGCTCCACACCGACATCTGCGCGCCCTACTTCCTCGAGTACTGCACGCCCGAGCAGCGCGAGCGGTGGCTGCCCGGCATCGCCAGCGGCGAGCTGATCACCGCGATCGCGATGACCGAGCCGGGCATCGGCTCGGACCTCGCGTCGATGTCCACCCGCGCGGGCCGCAACGGCGACGGTTACGTCGTCAACGGCGCCAAGACGTTCATCACGAACGGGATCAACGCCGACCTCGTCATCACCGCGGTCAAGACCGATCCCAAGGAGCGCCACCGCGGCATCAGCCTGCTCGTGATCGAGCGCGGCATGGAGGGCTTCGAGCGCGGCCGCAACCTCGAGAAGGTCGGGATGCACTCCCAGGACACCGCCGAGCTGGCGTTCACCGACGTCCACGTGCCGGAGGCCAACCGCCTCGGCGACGAGGGCGCCGGCTTCGGCTACCTCGTCTTCAACCTCGCCCAGGAGCGCCTCTCCATCGCGATCGCGGCCGTCGCCGCGGCCCAGGCCGCGATCGACTGGACGCTCGAGTACGTCAACGACCGCACCGCCTTCGGCCAGAAGGTCGGCAGCTTCCAGAACTCCCGCTTCGTGCTCGCCGAGTGCCGCACCGAGGTCGACGTCGCCCAGGCCTTCGTGGACCAGTGCGTCCTCGCCCTCAACGCCAGCGAGCTGACGCCCGAGGACGCGGCGAAGGCCAAGTACTGGTGCACCGACGTCCAGGGCCGCGTGATCGACCGCTGCGTCCAGCTGCACGGCGGCTACGGCTACATGACCGAGTACCCGATCGCCCGCGCGTGGGCCGACGCTCGCGTCACCCGGATCTACGGGGGCACGAACGAGATCATGAAGGAGATCATCGGCCGCGGCATGGGGCTCTGACGCCGTGGCCCGGGATGCCGCGCCGGTGCAGTACCGCCCGGGCGGCCGCGGCCTGTATCGGCTGCTCGTCATCCTCGGCTCGCCGCTGCGCTGGTGGGTCCGGCTGCGGATCGACGCGGCCGAGGTGCTGCCCACGGGCGGCGGCGTGCTGCTGGTGTCGAACCACGACTCGTGGCTGGACCCGCTCGCGCTGGCGGCGGCCACGATGCACCGCGGCCGGCCGCTGCGGTTCCTGGCGAAGTCGACCCTCTGGAACTCGCTGCCGATCCGCCTGCTCCTCGACGGCATCCGCCAGATCCCGATCCGGCGCGGCCGCGGCGACGCCGCGGCGATGGACGTGGCCGTCCAAGCGCTCGACCAGGGCGAGGTCGTGGGCATCTTCCCCGAGGGCACGCTCTCGCGCGGCACGCGCCTGCGGGCGCGTTCGGGCGTGTCGCGCCTCGCGCAGGCCGCGCCGCAGGCGACGGTGGTCCTCGCCGAGGTCACCGGCGGCACCGACCTCATCCGCTTCCCGAAGCGGCCGCGCGTGCGGGTCGCCTTCTTCCTACCCGAACGCGGCCAGCCGCGACCCGACGAGGCGCCTGCCGAGCTTGCCGCGCGGCTCATGAACGAGATCCGCGCCCGCGTGCCCCCGGTGCCGAACGGCCGCCGGCCGGCGGCGGTGCCCGTCCCGGCAGCGGAGGCCACGGCGGCAGCGGCGTCCGCCGAGGCGGAATCGCCGCGGTAGCGCGGCCTTGACGGAGCTATGCGGGAGGCGCGAGGTAGCGCGCGACGTACACCGCGTTCCCCGCGAAGCCCGCGACCACGATGCGGCCGGCGCCGGCGCGGACGACGGCGTTCACGTTCACACCGCGCGGCGCGGCGATCCGCACGACGCCGCCGCGGGCGAAGCGGCCGTCCGGCGCGCCGCTGGGCAGCAGCCGGGCCAGCGCCGACCCCGCCCCGACGGTCAGCCCGCCGGACGCCGTCCCGGACGCGCCGCAGGTCGTGACGCTGTCGCTCGACGGCCCGGGGGTGACGGCGCGCCCGCCGCTGCCAAACGTGGGATCGAGTGCGCCCCGGGCGCTCAAGCGCGTGCTCAGGATCGCCGCCCCGGCTCCCAGGGAGCCGTCCCCCGTGACCGTGATCCGCCCGCGGCCGTCGACCGCCATCGCGCACGGGAACCACTGCCCGAAGCCGCCGCCGGCCTTCGTGAAGGCGACCTCCGCGTGGCCGCCGGTGCCGAACCCCGGGACGAGGCGGCCGCGCGAGGACAGGCGGACCACGCCGGCGCTGCCGTGGCCGTCGGAGCCGATGTAGTCGAGGTGCCCCGAGGCGACGACGCCGCCGTCGGGCGTCGGCGCGAGCGCCGCCACGCCCGCGCTGGCGGCGAGGTCGGGGTTCCAGAAGAGCGGCTGCGCCAGCCCGCGCTGGCCGAAGCTCCGGTCCAGCCGGCCGCTCCCGGTCAGGCGCGCGATCACCATCGGCCGGCCGTTGCGGTTGGCGTTCGAGCCGCCGACGAGGATCCGCCCGTCGCGCTGGACCGCCAGCGACTGGCCGATCCCGCCGGCCGGCATCACCGCGATGCCGCTGCGACCGGCGCCGAACGTCCGGTCGAGCCTCCCGCCTTGCGTGAGGCGCAGCACGAGGATCGACCCCTGTCCGTAGCCGCCGGCGACGAGCAGCCGGCCCGTCGAGCGGTCCGGCACCACGGCGGTCGCGATGAACGGCCCCTTGGCCGTCGGCAGCGCGGTCGTGACGATGCCCCGCCGGCCGAAGCCGGGGTCCAGGCGTCCGGTGGGGAGGTAGCGAGCGACGAGGATCTGCCCGTTGCCCTTCGGGTTCGTGACCTGCCCGGCGACGACGATCCGCCCGCCCGCGGTCACCGCCGCGCCGTAGGCGAGCGCCGACGATCCGGCCACCGGCGTCGTCACCCAGCCGCGGCCGGCGCCGAAAGCGGGATCCGGGCGGGCGCCCGC
>CAZEKK010000154.1:1612-6747 GCA_964512905.1 uncultured Solirubrobacteraceae bacterium | reverse complement strand
CCCCGCCTCCCCGCCCGCCTGCCCGACCTCGCGCTCGCCGTGCTCGTCGTCGGCACCGCGGCGCTGCTGTGGCACCTGACGCGGGGGTTCATCTTCTACCAGGACGACTGGTCCTTCCTGATGACCCGGGACGTCGGCCTGTCCGCGCTGACGGAGCCGTGGAACGCGCACCTCGTGCTCGGCCCCGGCCTCATGTACCGGGCGCTGACGGCGGTGGCCGGGTACGACAGCCCCGGGGCCTTTCGCGCGGCGGCGATCGGGGCGCATCTCGCCGTGGTCGTGGCCGTGTACGTCTATGCCCGCGGCCGGGTCGGCGCGTGGGCGGCGCTCGGGCTGGCCGCGGTGGTCGCGCTGTTCGGGCCGGGCTACGTCGAGTTCTTCTGGCCGCTGCTCGCCGGCACGTCGGCGGCGCTCGCGCTCGGGATCGCGGCCCTGCTGCTGCTGGAGCGGGCGCGGCGCGGCACCGACGTGCTCGCCTGCCTGGCCCTCGTGGCCGCGCTCGGGTGCAGCTCCAGCCACGGAGTGCTGTTCGCGGGCGGGGCCGCGGTCGAGATCCTGGTCGCCCGCCAGGTGCGGGCCCGCTGGTGGGTCCCGGGCGTCCCGCTCCTCCTCTATGCCGCGTGGTCGCTGGCCCGCAGCCCGTCGCTGATCACCGCCGACAACGCGCTGCTCGCGCCGCGCTACGCCGCCGACCAGTTCGCCAGCATCATGCAGGCGCTGTCGGGACTGGGGCTCGGCGCCGACTGGGGGCGCCCGCTCGCCGTGGTCGCGGTGCTCGCGACGGTCGCGATCGTCGCCCGGCGCTGGCCGCCCGCGCCGCGGCTGGCCGCCGTGCTGGCCATGCTCGCCGCCCTGCTCGCCTTCACGGCGCTGGCGCGGGCGAGCCTCGCCGAGCCCGGCGCCCTGCGGTACATGTACCCCGGCGCCGTGCTCGCCATCCTGTGCGGCGTCGAACTGGCCCGCGGCTGGCGGCCGCCGCCGGTCGTCGCCGGCGCGGCCGCTGCCGCCGTCCTCTTCGCGATCGCCGGGAACCTCCTGGTCCTGCGCGACGGGATGCGCCTGCACCGCAACGTCCTGTGGCCGAGCATCCGCGCCCAGGTGACCGCGATGGACATCGCCGCGCGGACGGTCGCCCCAGGCACCACGGCGATCGACGGGCCGACCACGTTCACGGCGGCGCAGTACCTGCCGCGGGCGGCCCGGCACGGCGCCGCCGGCGACGATGCCGCCGCGCTCGAGGCCCGCAGCGAGGGCGAGCGCGACCTCGTGGACCGGGCGCTGGTCGCGATGCTCCCGGTGACCCTCGGCCCGGCGCCCGACCGCCGTCCGGTCGCGGGCGGGCCGCCGCCCCGGCTCGCCGCGCCGGCGCCCGGCGTGCGCGCGGGCGGCCCCTGCCTGCGGGCCGTGCCCGGCGCCGCGGCGTCGGTGGCGGTGGTCGTGCCGCGCACCGGGATCTCGATCCGTCCGGGCGCGGCCGCCGCGGTGACGGTCCGGCGGTTCGGCCGCGACGGCACGGTGGCGCTCGGGACCGTTCCGGGCGGGGCGACCTGGGTCCTGCGCCCGCCCGCCGACCGCGAGCCGCGGCCGTGGATCGCCTCGATCGCGGCGCCGGCCGGCGCGGTGGTCTGCCGGCTGGCGCCGGCACGCTGAGGCGCCCAGCCACCCACTACGGTTCCCGCCCGTGTCCGCCGCTGCCTCTGCCCCCGCCCCGGCCGCCGTCTCGCCGGCCTCGCGCGTGCCGGCGTGGGTCCGCCCTGCGGTCGTCGGGGCGGTGCTCGCCGGCCTGGCCGTCGTGCTGATGGTCGCCAACCGCGGGCCCGGCTTCTGGCTGGACGAGTGGGACTTCGCCGGCACGCGCGCCGATCTCAGCGCCGACGCGCTCTTCACCGCCCAGAACCAGAACATCGTGGTCCTGCTCGTCCTCATCTACAAGGTGATGCTCGAGCTGTTCGGGATGGGGGACACGACCGCGCTGCGGATCCTCTCCGCGGCGATCATCCTGCTGCTCGGCTGGCTGGGCTACCGGTACGCGGCCCCGCGGCTCGGCTGGCCGCTGGCGGTCGTCGTGATGGTGGTGCTCGTGCTCTCGCCCGCCAACGAGGTGACCGTGTGGCCGTTCCAGATGGGCTACGTGATCTCGGCCTGCGCGGGGGTCGGCGCCCTGCTGGCACTCGACCGCCTCCCCCGCCGGCAGGGCGTGATCACGGCCGGCGCCCTGCTCGTGCTCGCGACGGCGGCATCGTCGCTGGCGCTGCCGCTCTACGTCCTGATCGCCGCCGACCGGCTGCTGCGGCCCGGGCGGCGAGCCGATGCCGCCTGCGTCCTGCCGGCCGTCGCGCTCTACGGGCTGTGGTGGCTGGCCTACGCCAGCAAGCAGCCAGCGCCCAACGAGCTCTCGATCGACTCCCTGCTGACCTCCGCCGGCATCGCGATCAAGATCGCCGGCGGCACCCTGCAGGCCCAGCTCGGGCTGCTGGATCTCCAGCGGCACGGGCCGACGCTGGGGCTGCTGGCCGCCTTCGCGCTCACCGGCGGGATCGTCGCCCGGTGCCTGCTCGTGCGCGAGGGCCGCGCGCGGGTGATCGCCCTCGCCCTCGGCCTGATGGCGTACTGGTTCGCGCTGGCCTTCGCGCGCGGGACGCCCGGGGTCGAGACGAGCCTGCGCCACCTCTACGGCGGGACCTTCCTGCTCGTGCTGCTCCTGGTCGACGTGCTGGCGCCGCTCACCCGCCTGGCGCTTGCCCCCCGGGTGCGGTGGGCGGCCGCCGCCGCGACCGCGGCGGCGCTCGTCGCGATCGTCGTCGTGCAGGTCGACCGCACGCTGCGCTTCGGCGACTACTTCGCCGCCCCGGCCGAGGCCGCGAGGGCCCAGATCATCGGCCTGGGGATCTCCCCGGCCAGCCAGGTCGAGAAGCTGCCCTTCTACCTCGATCCGGGCGTGAACTACATCGGGCGCTCGGGGGCGCTCATCGCGGCAACCCTCACGCGGTTCGGGGCGCCGCCGTCGGGCTCGGACCGGCAGGCGCTCGCGCTCGGCGAGCGCGGGCGGGCCCAGCTCGACGCGATGCTGGCGATCGGCTACACCCCGTTCGGCGTCTTCCAGCCGCCGGCCACGCCCCCGCCGCCCGCCGCTCCGGCTCCCCCCGTGCGGACCACGGCGCCGGGCGCCACGATCCGCCGCGGCCCGGTCTGCGCGCTGCTCGCCGGCGCCGGCGGCGCGCGATCGCCGTTCACCGTGGCCCTCCCGCGGCGGGGGGTGCTGCTCGTCAACGATGGCTCGGAGCCGCTGCCCGTCGTCGCGCGGCGCTACAGCGCCACCGGCCCGGTGCCGCCGTTCGCCACGATCCCGCCCGGGGGTCGCATCGGCGTGCGCTTCGGCGCCGACGGCGGGCGCCGGCCGTGGCGGCTCGAGCTCGCCGCCCAGCGGGCCCGGGCGTGCGGGCTCGGCTAGCCGCGCCGAGGCGTGCGGACCGGCTGCCTACAATCGATGGCGCGAAGGCCGCAACTCGCGGGGGCGTGACGAGTTCTGGAGTGCAGACGCCCGCGCCGCTGCCGCGCCAGCGATGGCCGATCCCGCCCCCCAGATCCCCGCCCCGAGCCAGCGCCCCGGCGCGCCGAAGACGGTCGACGTGCTCGGCCTGCCGCTGGCGCTGACCGACTACGCCTCGACGCTCGACTGGATCGACGCCGCCTGCGCCGCGGGCGAGTCCGGCTACATCTGCGTCGCCCCGGTCCACACGGTGATGATGTGCCGCGAGGATCCGGAGTTCCGCGCGGCGGTCCTCGGCGCCTCGCTGATCGTGCCCGACGGCCAGCCGGTGGTGTGGGCGATGAAGGCGCTGGGCGCGCCGTCGGCCTCGCGGGTGTACGGGCCCGACCTCATGGACGCCGCCTTCGCGCGGGCCGCCGCAACCGGCCGGAAGATGTTCCTCTACGGCGGACGCAACGAGGGCGCGCTCGTCCAGCTGACGCTCAACCTCCGCCGCCGGCATCCGGGCGTGCAGATCGTCGGGGGCTACTGCCCGCCGTTTCGCCCGCTGACCGACGCCGAGCGCGAGCGCGTCGCGGCCGAGATCGACGGCGCGGGCGCCGAGGTGGTGTGGGCCGGCATCGGCGTGCCCAAGCAGGAGAAGTGGATGGCGGCGATGCGGCCGCACCTGCGGGCGCCGGTGCTCGTCGGCGTCGGCGCGGCGTTCGACTTCCACGCCGGCCTCGTGCCCCAGGCGCCCGACCGCCTGCAGCGGCTCGGCCTCGAGTGGGCCTTCCGGCTCGCCCAGGAGCCGCGGCGGCTGTGGCGGCGCTACCTGCGCTACAACCCGCGCTTCGTGGCCGGCTTCGCGCGCCAGTACGGACGCTATCGCCGGGCCCGCTGACGCAGCGACCGCTCCGGGCGCGAGCGTCCCTGCGGTAGCGAGCACGAGATGAGCGAGGCCTACGACCCCGACAACCTGCTGGACCGCCGCACGCCGCCGGCGACGCTGCAGGCCCACTACGACCACGCCGAGGCCCGCGAGGCCGCCATCCTCGCCCGCCGCCTCGGCCTCGACGGAGGGACGGTGGTGTCGGTCGGCTGCGGCTGGCAGCCCGGGCGCCACCTGTTCCCGGCGCCGGCGTGGCGCCTGCTCGCCAACGACCTGCGCGCCGAGCGGGCGGAGTGGGCGGTCTCGAGCGGCCAGGCCGGCGCCGTGGTCGGCGGCGACGCCGGCGCGCTGCACCTCCCGGACGCGAGCGTCGACGTCGTCCTCGAGCGCCTCGTGCTCCACCACGTCGCCCACGCCGGATCGGTGCCGGCGGCAATCGCCGAGGCCGCGCGGGTGCTGCGGCCCGGCGGGGCGCTGGTGGCCGTCGAGCCGGGCGCCTGGCATCCCGTCGGCGCCGCGCTGGCGGCCGCCAACCGACTCGGGCTCGGGCCGGCGGTCCACGGGACCGACGACGACGTGCCGCTCTCGCCCCGCGCGCTGGCGGCGGCGGCCACGAGGGCGGGCCTCGCGCCCGAGCTGCACGGGGTCACCTACTCGTGGCGGCGCCTGCCGGCGCCGGCCCAGCGCGCGCTGCACCGCCTCGACCCGGCGCTCGGCTCGCGGCCGCGCGGCGCGGCGCTTGCCCACACGCTCCTGCTCATCGCCCGCAAGGGC
>CAZEKK010000154.1:0-1512 GCA_964512905.1 uncultured Solirubrobacteraceae bacterium | reverse complement strand
CGCCCGCGCTCCAGCGCCGGCGGCGAGCCGATAGCCTGCGGCACCTCGATGAACCGTGTGCTCGTCACAGGTGGAGCCGGCAGCATCGGAGCGGCAGTGGTGCGGCGGCTGCTGCGCGATCCCAACTACGAGGTCCGCGTCTCGGACCGGCGCGAGGCGCCCTCGTGGATGCGCGAGGGCTGCGAAGTCCACACCGGGGATCTGCGCCAGATCTCCGAGGCGCGCAAGGCCACCGCGAGCTGCTCGCACGTCATCCACCTCGCGGCCATGGTCGGCGGCATCGGCAGGGTGCACCGCGCGCCGCACACGCTGATCGAGGTCAACCACGAGGTGTCGAGCGCCGTGATGCGTGCCGCGCTGGACCGTGGCCTCGAGCGGTTCGTCTACGTCTCCTCGAACACCGTCCTCGAGCGCGCCACCGTCTTCCCGACGCCCGAGACCCACCTGCTCGACTGCCCGCCGCCCCATGGCGCCGACGGGATCTCGAAGCTGTTCGGCGAGCTGGCCGTCCGCGCCGCCCACGCCGAGCACGGACTGCCGTTCACCATCTGCCGGCCCTTCAGCGTCTACGGCCCCGGCGAACTGCCCGCCGAGGAGCCTGGAGTCGCGCACGTCGTCCCCGATCTCGTCGCGAAGTGCCTGCGCACCCCGCGGCCGCTCCCGATCTTCGGATCCGGGGCGCAGACCCGGATGCCCACCTACGTCGACGACGCCGCCGACGGAATCGTCGCCGCGATGGCCGCGCCGGAGGGGCTCGACGAGGACTTCAACATCGCCGGCGGCCGGGAGGTCTCCGTCTCCGAACTGGCGTCCCTGGTGTGGGAGGCGGTCGGCAACGATCCCGACGCCCTCGAACTTGCCCCCGCCGCCCCGTTCGCCTCCGATGTCGAGCGCAGCGCGCCGTCGGTGGACAAGGCCCGCGAGCGGCTCGGCTGGACCGCCCCGACCCCGCTCGAGGAGGGCATCGTCCGGACCGTCGACTGGCTGCGCGACCACATCGGCGCCCACCCGGCGCTCCACGGGCCGTGAGCCGGCGGGCGCTGATCACGGGCGTCACCGGCCAGGACGGGTCCTATCTCGCCGAACTGCTGCTCGAGCAGGGCTACGAGGTGCACGGCATGGTCCGGCGCGCGTCGACCGAGAAGTTCGAGCGCATCGAGCACCTGCGCGACCGCATCACCCTGCACCAGGGCGACCTGCTCGACCAGCGCTCGCTCGTCGACACGATGCGTGCGGCGCGGCCGGACGAGATCTACAACCTCGCGGCGATGTCGTTCGTCGCGACGTCCTGGGTCCAGCCGACGCTGACCGCCGAGTTCACCGGCGTCGGCGTCACGCGGATGCTCGAGGCCATGCGCGAGACCTGCCCGGACGCGCGCTTCTACCAGGCCTCCTCGAGCGAGATGTTCGGGAAGGTGCTCGAGGTCCCGCAGACCGAGTCGACGCCGTTCTACCCGCGCTCGCCCTACGGGGTGGCCAAGGTCTACGGGCACTTCATCACGGTCAACTACC
>CAZEKK010000153.1:0-6810 GCA_964512905.1 uncultured Solirubrobacteraceae bacterium | reverse complement strand
CCCCGGGGCCGCACGCGCCCGCAGTACACTCGCCGCCGATGGGCGAGGACGTCGGGCTCTTCATGGGCGGGCTGCTGGTGCTCTTCATCGGGGGCGTCATCCTGCTCGGCCTCTTCCATCCGCGCTCTGGCGCCCAGACGCTGGACTGGAAGCCGACCCGCTCGCCGGAGCTCGAGGCCCAGAACGAGGTCGACGATCTCGCGCAGATGCTCGATGCGGCCAACGAGCGCCGGCGCCGGCGCGGCGACCGCGAGCTGACCCTCGACGAGGTCGAGCGGCGGGTCGCCGCCGACCAGGCGCGGGCCGGTGACCGCGAGGACGCGGAGCTCGCCGCCCAGGACGTCGCGCAGATGCTCGCCGCCAAGAACGAGCGCCGCCGCCGGCGCGGGCAGCCGGCCCTCACCGAAGCCGAGTTCCGGGCGTCGCTCGAGGCCACCCAGGCCCGCCTGGCCGCGCGGCGTCCGACGCGTCCGCCGGACGCCTGAGCATGGCCCGGGTGCTCATCGTCGGGGGTGGCTGCCGCGGCCGGACGCTCGCCGGGCGCCTGGCTGCGGCGGGCCACGCGGTGCGCATCACGACGCGCGATCCGGGCCGCGGGGCCGTCATCGAGGCCGCCGGCGCGGAGGCCTTCATCGGCGATCCCGATGTGATCGGCACGCTGATGGCGTCGCTGGCCGGGGTCACCGTCGTCTGCTGGCTTCTGGGCACCGCCGCAGGGCGGGCAGAGGACGTCGCCCCGCTGCACGGAACCCGGCTGCGGTTCTTCCTCGAGCGGACGGTGGACACGCCGGTCCGGGCCGTCGTCTACGAGGCGGCCGGCACGGTCCCGCCAGCGGTGCTCGCCGCCGGCCGAGCCGCCGTGGAGGCGGCCCACGACACCTGGCAGATCCCGGTGGCGGTGCTCGAGGCCGATCCGTCTGACGCCGACGCCTGGCTGGCCGAGGCAGGTGCGGCGCTGGACGGCCTGCTCGGGCCGTGAGCCACGGCCCGGCCGGGCCTCGGTGCCGGCTTCAGACCGCCCGCAGGCGTCCGACGCCGGCCTGGACCGGCGCCGACGCCGGCTGGGTCGACGCGAAGGCCTCGACGACCTGCGGATCGAACTGCGAGCCCGCGCACGCGCGCAGCTCGGCGAGCGCCTGGCCGGCGGTCATCGCCGCGCTGTAGGGGCGCTGCGCGGTCATCGCCGAGAACGCGTCGCAGACGGCGATGACGCGCGCGCCGATGGGGATGTCGCGGCCCGCGAGCCCGTCGGGGTAGCCGCGGCCGTCCCAGCGCTCGTGGCTGGCGCGCACGAGGCGGGCCGCATCGCGAAGGGCCGGTGCCGCGGCGAGGATCCGCTCGCCGATCACGGTGTGCTGGCGGATGAAGTCGAACTCGGTGTCGTCGAGCGGGCCGGCCTTGTGGAGGATCGCGTCGGGCACCGCGATCTTGCCGACGTCGTGCAGCTCGGCGGCGCGCCCGAGATCGCGCAGCGCCTCGCCGTCCAGACCCAGGGCGTGCCCCACGGCGAGCGACAGCTCAGCCACTTCGGCCTGGTGGTCGGACAGGCCCGGCTCGCGCTCGTTGAGCACTTGGATCAGGACGGCCCGCGACTGCTGGATCGGGGAGGGGCGGCGGCTGTCCTTGTGGCGGTACATCCGCTGGTCCGCCACCAGCATCGCCTCGTCGGCGTCGGCCGCCTCGCCCGGGATCCCCACCGCTCCCCAGGACGCGCCGACCTGGAAGCCGTCGCCGCTCTCCGCCAGGGCTGCGGCCGCCGCTGCGATCATCCGGCCGGCGGCCTGCGGCGCGACGGGGAGGATCGCGCAGAACTCGTCCCCGCCCGCCCGGTAGGCGCGGTCGGCGCCCACCGCCGCGCCGAACCGGCCGGCCAGCCGGGCCAGCAGGGCGTCGCCGGCCGGGTGCCCGAAGGTGTCGTTGTAGTGCTTGAAGCCGTCGAGATCGAACAGCACGAGCGTCACCGGCCGGCCGGCCCCCGCGACCGCGGCCGTTTCCAGGTCCTGGACGAGGCGGCGCCGGTTCCCGAGGCCCGTCAGGCCGTCGGTGCGGGCGTCGCGGCGGCTGGATTCGAGCAGGTCTCGGTTCTCCGCGAAGGCCATCGTCGTACGCACCACGAGCAGCACGAGCGTCAGCGCCGCCAGGGCCGCGGCGACTGGGCTGATCGACGCGACCACGCCGTAGACCAGCAGGCCGAGCGCCGCCAGGGCGAACGCGGAGGGGACCAGCAGGGTCCGCGAGCCCTCGAAGCGAGCCGCGAGATCGGTTGTGAACGGGCGCCACGAGGCAGCGCCGAGCATCAGCGCCGAGGCGACGTACAGCGAGTCGACGACCGTCCCCCGCTCGAACGTGCCGCTCGCGGTCATCTGGACCAGGGCGATGTTGCCGATCGTGTTCGTGACGATCCCCGCGCAGATGAGCCCCCAGCACGCGCCGGGACGCCAGCCGGTGAGGCCGAGGCTGACGCAGACGTAGGCGAGGATCGCGAGGTCGGCCATCAGGAAGAGCGCCGGCGGCCCAGGCTGCGCGCCGGCCGCGGCGGCCGGGAACAGCAGCGCCGCCGCGAACGCGGAGACCGCCGCTCCGGCGACCAGGCCGTCGAGGGCCAGTCCGAAGTGCAAGCGCCCGATGCGCTGGCGTCCGAGCAGGACCAGCGTCGTCCCGGCGCACAGGAAGCTGAGGCCCAGCAGCGACTGCGTCACCGGCGGGTAGGTGGCGCCCGGGTCGGACTCGAGGGCCCGGTAGGCGACTTCCGCAGCGGCCCACAGGGTCACGCCGAGCGCGGCGAGGCTCCACGGGAGTCGCTGAGCCCGGTCGCGGCGCGCGCGCAGCGCACAGCTTGCGGCCGTCATGACGAAGAGGGCGGCGTAGAGCCAGTCGTCGATCGCGGTGGCCGGCGTCCCGTCGAGGCCCAGCAGGGCGCCCGCGGCGTGGACGGCGACCCCGGCGACCGCCACGACCGCGAACGCGGTCAGCGCGCGGCGCGCACGCTCCTCGGCGCGGCGGGGCGCTGGTGCGTGCGCCGGCACAGCGCGCGCGGGTTCAGGGGCCATCGAAGGGGGTGTCGGCGCCCAGGCCGTCCCGCTTGACGCCGAGGCAAGCGCCTACGCGCCAAGTCGGGGGCCCGGCAGCAGCCCGCCGATGCGATCCAGCAGGTCGGCGACGATGCGTGCGGTCGCGCCCCAGATGAGGTGGCCGTCGACGTCGTAGACGCCGGTCCGAAACGGGACGCCGCGCCGCACCAGCCGTCGCCGCGCGTACCCGTCGCGCACGTCGGCGAGCGGCAGCTCGAGCACCTCGGCGACCTCCGCGGCGCTCGGGAGCCACGCCGTTCCGGCGGGGACGAGGCCGACGAACGGGTAGATGGCGTAGTTCGTGACGACGGTGGGCGTCGGCTGCAGGGCCCCGACGAGCTCGACCGCGTCCGGCGCCAGGCCGATCTCCTCGTGGGCTTCGCGCAGTGCGGTGAGGCGCAGATCCTCCTCGCCGACGTCCTGGCGGCCGCCCGGGAAGGAGATCTCGCCGGCGTGCTTGCGCAGGTCATCCCGGCGGCGGGTGAAGACGGCGTGCAGGCGGTCGTCGCGGACGAACAGCGGGACGAGAACCGCGGCGTCGATCCGTCCGCGGACGTCGAGCGCGGCGGCCTCGTCGGGCGACAGCAGGAGCGGCCGCAGCGCCGCGGCGTCGGTCATCGCATCGGCGGGCGCCTACCGCGCCGCCAGAACCTCGACGTGCTCGTCGAACATCACTTCGCCCTCGAGCGTGCGGTGCACCGGGCACTTGGCGGCGATCACCTGCAGCCGCTGGGTCTGCTCCTCGGTGAGTCCGTCCGGAAGGCGCAGGCCGACCGAGAACCGGGTCGGGCAGCCGCGCTCGGCCGGCGAGTACTCGACGTCGACCTCGATCGGGCCGACGTCCCAGCCCTTGCGCTTGGCGTACATCTCCATGGTGATCGCCGTGCAGGAGGCGAGGCTGGCCGCCAGCAACTCCTGCGGACTCGGCGCCTCGTCGTCGCCGCCGGCATCGCGGGGCTCGTCGGCGGTGACGATGTGGTCGCGAATCTTGATGTCGTGCTGGAAGCCGCGGGTGTGCCGGCGGCGGGCGGAAGCCTTCATCCGTTCGGTCCTCCGAGGAGTCGAGGGGGCCTGTCCATCGTACTCCTGCCCGCCTGGGTGATACTCCGGGCGTGCCCGAGCCCGTCGCCATCGCCTTCTTCGACGTTGAGGGCTACACCGAATTCACCGCCGAGCACGGCGACGAGGCCGGCCTGGCGCTGGCCGAGTCGCTGCTCGACATCGCCTCCGAGCTGGTCGAGGGCGCCCGCGGCACCGTCGTCAAGCGCCTCGGCGACGGCCTGATGGCCCGGTTCGCCAGCGCCCAGGACGCGCTGCGCTGCGCGACCGGGACTCAGCGAGCGCTGCAGGCCCGAGCCGCGCTGCAGGACGGCGCGCCGGTCGCGGCGGCGAAGATCGGCATCCACGCCGGCGAGGTGCTCGAGCGCGACGGCGATCTCTACGGCAACGACGTCAACACGGCGGCCCGGCTGGTCGACAAGGCGCGCGGCGGCCAGGTGCTCATCACCGACGCCGTCGTCGCCGCGCTCGGGTCCGAGGCCGAGGCGCTGGACCTCAAGCGGCTGGGCCGCCTGGACGCCAAGGGCCTGCGGGACAAGCCGCGGATCTTCCTCGTTCGCGG
The DNA here is from genome assembly GCA_964512905.1 of uncultured Solirubrobacteraceae bacterium. GTDB lineage: Bacteria > Actinomycetota > Thermoleophilia > Solirubrobacterales > Solirubrobacteraceae > CANJIV01. The sequence continues at coordinate 2,118 of CAZEKK010000153.1, read as the reverse complement.
CGACACGGCCGCCGCCGGTCCGGACCCGATCGACCTCGGCGAGGAGGGGCTGCTCGTCGTCGTGGCCTGGGACGCGCCCGGCGAGGACATGGACGCCTTCATGGCGGCGACGCGGGCGGCGGAGGCGGCGCTCAACGGCGTTGGCGGCCGCATCATCTTCTCCGGCATCTCCGCCGAACCGGAGGATCCCGAGGGCCCCGACGTGCTCGCGCTCTGCGCGCTCCCCGATGAGGCGGCCCTGGAGCGGCTGCAGGCGGCCGGCACGGCGGTCAAGTTCGCCGAACTGTCGGCGGGCGCGCTCGAGGAGCGCCTGCTCGCCGTCTACCGTCCGATGCACACGTTCGGCGTCCTCTTCCCCGACGGCGCCGGCGCTGCCGACCCGGCCTGATCAGGCGAGCGGGCTGAAGAGCAGGCCGGTTGGGACCTTCGGGTAGAAGTAGGTGGACTTCGGCGGCATCGTCTCCCCGGCTTCGGCGACGGCGGCGATGCGGGCGACCGGCGTCGGGGCCATGAAGAACGCGGCGTCGCAGGAGCCGTCGTCGACGCGGGCCAGCGCCTCGTCGAACGACCGCGCGTAGCCGAGGCCGCGGAAGTGCGAGATGTCGTCCTCGGTCATCCCGAGCGCGCCGGTGAGGACGAGCGCTTCCAGGACGGCGGTGTCGAGGTGCCGGTAGGCCTCCGAGGCGCCCGGAAGGGCGGCGGCGACCGCGGCCTCGTCGGCGAGCGTCAGCAGGAACGGCCGCCGGAGGTGGCTGTCGATGTAGCCCATGCGGACGGCCGGCCCCTCCGCCGGCGCCAGGCCGGCGCGGTCGGCGAGCTCCTCGATGGCGAAGTGGGCCCGCAGGGCCGCCGCGAGCGCCTCCTGCCTGGCGGGATCGCCGGCCAAGCCGGTGAGGAGGCGGTGGGTGGGGAAGACGGTCAGGCCCGGATCCTCGAGCGCGACGAGCAGCATGAGGACGTAGCGGTGGTCGCCTTCGCCGCCGATCTCCTCGGCGTAGGCCCGGGCCGTCTCGTAGCGGTGGTGGCCGTCGGCGATGAGCAGTTCGGCGCCGGCGAGCGCCTCCTGCAGCGCGGCGACCGTGCCCGGGTCGCCGATCCGCCACAGCCGATTGGCGGTGCCGTCGTCGTCGACCGCCTCCGCCCACGGCGCGCCGGTCGTGACGCCGTCGAGCACCGCGCGCGCCGCGCCCGTCGGGTCGCCGTAGAGCGAGAAGATGGGGGAGAGGTTGGCGCGCGTGGCCCGGGTCAGCCGCAGCCGGTCCTCCTTGGGCCCCGGATGGGTGCGCTCGTGCGGGCGGATGCGGCCGGGGCCGTAGTCCTCGACCCGCACGCGCGCGAAGAGGCCGGTGCGGGTGCGCCGGGCGCCGTCGGGCCCGGTGTAGTCCTGCGCGAGCGCCCACATCGCCGGGGCGGGATCCCGCACGACGGCGCCGTCCGCCTGCCAGTCCGCCAGGCGGGCCGCGGCCGCCGCGTAGGGGTCGTCGCCCTGGGGCAGGTCGATGTCGACGACGTTCCACGGAGAGCGGGCGGCGAGCGCCGTCCGCTGGTCACCGTCGATCACGTCGTAGGGCGGGGCGATGACGCCGGCGAGCGGGCCGACGCGGGCGAGGTCGTAGTGCAGGGCGCGGAGGGGCTGGACGTCGGCCATCGGCGGCCCGCAGGCTACCGCGGCGGCGTCCAGCCCCGTGTCCGGCGCTCGGCGGGCTTCAGTCGCGGGCGCCGAAGTCGGTGGTGTACGTGGCTCCGTCGTCGTCGCCCATCGGCGTGCCGATCACGATGCCGATGCCGATCTCCTCGAACGTGCGGTCGAGCATGTTGCGGCGGTGCCCGGGGCTGCGCATCCACGCTCGCACGATCGCGCGGGGCGGGGCGAGCGTCCCGCTGCCCCAGGCGAGGTTCTCGCCGATGGCCCACGAGCGCGCGCCCGCGATGTAGCCGGTGCGCTTGAGGCGGCGGTCGAACGTCACGCCGCCCGGCGACGTGTGCGAGAAGTAGCGCCGCGACACCATGTCCTGCGAGTGGGCGCGCGCGGCGATGCTCAGGCGGCTGTTGAGGCGCAGCGGCCGCAGCCCACGGTCCTGGCGCTGGTCGTTGATGAGGCACAGCGTGGTCGCGACG
>CAZEKK010000152.1:0-6812 GCA_964512905.1 uncultured Solirubrobacteraceae bacterium | reverse complement strand
ACTACGATCAGCGCATGGAGCGGGTCACCGGCATCGGCGGGTTCTTCCTTCGCAGCACGGACCCCGGCGCGCTGAATCGCTGGTACGAGGTGCATCTCGGCGTCGCGCCCGTGCCCGAGAGCTACGGGCAGGAGCCGTGGATGCAGGAGGCCGGGCCGACGGTCTGGTCCGCCTTCCCGCCCGGCACGGAGATGTTCGGACGCCCCGAGCAGCAGTGGATGGTGAACTTCCGCGTGCGCGACCTCGACGCCATGGTCGGCCAGCTGCGGGCGGCCGGGATCGCCGTCGAGGTCGATCCCGAGACCTACCCCAACGGCGTCTTCGCCCAGCTCGCCGACCCGGACGGCAACCCGATCCAGCTGTGGGAGCCGCGCGAGCCGCGCTGAGGCGCCGCGACCCGGCGTGACAGGGTCAGCCGGACTCCGGCGCCGGCACCGTACCGCCCGCCGTCTGCGGCTCGAGCGGCGCCGGCTCGAGCGACTCGGGGTGGCCGAGGTGGCCGAGCTCGGAGGCGTCGCGCTGGAAGAGCAGGTCGACGGTCCAGTCGCTCACGAGGCGCAGGCGGCGGGTCATTCCCGGCATCGCGGCCATGTGGTAGCTGCGCGCCAGGAACCAGGCGGGGAAGCCGCGCCAGCGGATGCCCATCGTGTTCGCGACCGCCTGGTGGCGGCCCATGTCGACGAAGGAGCCCTTGGTCTTGTAGCGGAACGGACGGCGCGTGCCCACGCCGAGCGCGGCGGCCACGTTGCGCGCCACCACGCGCCCCTGGCGCAGGGCGTGCTGGGCGGTGGGAGGGCACGGCTGGCCCTTGACGGCGGGATCGGGCACGGCGGCCACGTCGCCGACCGCCCACACGTCAGTGCGGCCCCGCACCTGCAGGCACGCGTCGGCCTCGATGCGGCCCTTCTCGTCCAGCGGGAGGCCGAGGGTGCCCGCCGCCGGCGTCGCCTTGACGCCCGCCGTCCAGGCCACGGTGCGCGTCGGCACGCGCTCGCCGGTGGAGAGGTGCACGGCGTCGGCCTCGACGCGGTCGATCGTCGTGTTGCACTGGATCTCGATCCCCCGGCTCATCAGCTCGCGCTGCGCGAACGCCGCGAGCGACGGCTGGATCTCGCGCATGACGCGATCGCCCCCCTCGACGAGCAGCCAGCGCATGCCCTGAACGCGGCAGCGCGGGTAGAGGTCGATCGCGTCGGCGGCGAAGTCCTGCAGCTCCGCGAGCCCCTCGAGGCCCGCGTAGCCCGCGCCGACGAACACGAACGTCAGCAGGGCTGCACGCGCGGCGGGATCCTCGGACGCCTCGGCGGCCTCGAAGCACTGCAGGAGCCGGTTGCGGAGCTCGAGCGCCTGCGACAGCGTCTTGAAGCCGATCGCGTGCTCGGCCAGCCCCGGGATCTCCATCGTGCGCGAGACCGAGCCCAGGGCGACGATGAGGTGGTCGTAGCGCAGCTCCAGCGCCTGGCCGCCCAGCGCGCACACGCTCACGGTCCGCCGGTCGGGATCTGCGCCCGTGACGGTGCCGATCCGCAGGTCGGTGCGGCGAAGCTCCTCGCGCAGCGGCACGACGACGTGGCGGGGCTCGAGCGTGCCGGCCGCCGCCCCCGGCAGCAGCGGCGTGTAGAGCATGTAGTTGACGTCGTTGACGAGCGTGACCCGCGCCGCGTGGCGGGGCAGGATGCGTTCGAGCTCGCGCGCGGCGTAGAGGCCCCCGAACCCGCCGCCGGCGATGACGACGTCCCAGGCCATCAGCGCGGCGGCCGGAAGCGGACGACCTTCCCGCTGCGCCACAGCGTCACGTACAGCGCTCCGTCCGGGCCCATCGCCGCGCCCAGCGGGTCGTACTTCCGAAAGCCCCAGGCGAAGCGGAAGCTGCGCGCGGTGTACGTCGACCCGCGCGGGGTCAGGGCGACGCGGATCACGTCGCTGCCGGTCGGGTTGGCGGGAAACGACGAGCCGTTCTGGGCGATGTACGCGCTCAGCCCGTAGCGCCCGAACCGCCGCGCCACGGCGATGCCGTCCGAGGAGGCGTGGACCGGCGTGAGCAGCAGCGGCGGGACGACACCGCGGCAGGCGGGCCCGCCCTGGCCGTAGCAGTTCGGGAACCCGTAGAACGGGATCGCCCCGCGGCGCGGAGTCTTGACGAGGTCGAGCTCGTCGTTGGGCTTGAAGGCGCCGAGATCGTCGCGGCCGTTCTCGGTCACGAGCAGGTCGCTGGTCCCGGGGACGAAGGCGAGGCCGTAGGGGTTGCGGAAGCCCCGGCCCTCGACGCGCAGGCCGGCGCCGCTCGGCAGGAAGGAGACGACCGTGCCCGAGAGGCGCAGGGGCACAGGCCTGGCGTTGAACTTCGATCCGACGCCGAGGTAGAGCCGCCCGTCGGGTCCGGGGGCGATCGAGTCGACCGTGTGCTCCCCGACCGGGAGGTTGCGCACGACGACCCGGGAGCGGCGGAAGCGCGCGCCGTCGAAGCCGCCGTAGGCGTTGACCTGCCCGGTGTGGGAGGACGTGGCCGCGCTGTAGGGCGCGATGAAGCTCACGTAGAGCTCGCCGCGGAACCAGGCCAGCCCGAGTGCGGTGAAGAGGCGCCGCACGACGTGGCGCGGGCGGGCGCCGCGCCGCGCCGTGTACCAGACGCCGTCGGTGGCGGCCGTGACGTTGCCGCCCGACGTGGTCCACAGGCCGCCGCGGGCGTCGAAGGCGAGGTTGGTCGGCTGGCCAACGCCCCTGGCCACCGCGCTGACGCCGGTGCCGGGGACGGTCCGCAGGGCGGCCGCGGCCCCGGGCGCGGCGACGCCCAGCAGCGCGGCACTGGCGAGCACGGCAATCGACGACCGCATGGCGGCGGACCCTATCGCGCGCGACCGGGGCGCGGCCCACCGTCCGGTCGTGCGCCGCGGGCTGCGCGAGGCCCGCGTGCTCAGGACTCCGCTGCGCGCAGCGTCAGCGCCGCCCACTCCCCTTCGTCGCGGCGCGCGGTCACCTCCAGGCCGGCTGCTGCGAACGCCGCCTGCACCGCCTCGCGCTCGCCGGCCAGCAGGCCGGAGACGATCAGCGAAGAGCCCGCCGCGGCGCCGAGCCGCGGCGCCAGCTCCACCAGCAGCGGGCCGACGAGGTTCGCCACCACGACCGGGGCCGGCGGGATCGGATCGCGGCGCAGGTCGACGCGCGCCACGTCGATCGCGACGCCGTTGGCCGCCGCGTTCGCCCGCGCGGCGGCCACCGCAGCCCGATCGTGGTCGCAGGCCGCGACCGGCGCGAACCCGAGCTTCGCTGCGGCGATGGCCAGGACCCCCGAGCCGCAGCCGAGGTCGGCCAGCGGCCCGACCGCCGGCAGGCCGAGCAGCAGCTCGAGGCACAGCCGCGTCGTGGCGTGTGCGCCGGTGCCGAAGGCCTGCCCGGGATCGATGACGACGTCGACCGCGCCCGCCGGGCCGGCGGGCGGCTCCCAGGGCGGCCGGACGTGGACGCGCTCGGCGATGGTGACCGGCCGGTGGAAGGCCTTCCAGTGCTCCGGCCAGTCGTCGGCGATCTCCGTCGTCGTGACCTCGACGAGCGCCGTGCCCGCCGCCGCGCGCAGGTCCGGCAGGGCGGGAAGCTCGCCCGGAGCGCCGTAGACGGCGTACTCGACGACATCGCCGAGGTCGGCCTCCTCCACGCCAGCCGGCGCGAGCGCCAGCAGCTCGGCCAGCGCGACCTCGGCGTGCTCGCGCCGGACGCGGATCGCCAGGCGGATCACGGGCGCAGCAGCCGGCGCAGCTTGGAGATCATGCCCTCGTCGGAGCGCAGGTTCTCCTCGGTGATCGAGCCGGCGAGCTGCTCGAGCAGCTCGCGCTGGCCGGCCGTCAGGCGCCGCGGAATGACGACGTTGGCGATCACCCGCAGGTCGCCGTGGCGGCCGCGCCGCAGCGGCGGCAGGCCCTTGCCGGAGACCGTCAGCTCATCCCCGGGCTGGGTGCCGGCGGGCACGGTCAGCGGCACCATGCCGTCGAGCGTGGGCACGTCGAGCGTCGCGCCGAGCGCCGCCAGCGGCGCCGCGATGTCCAGCGCCGTCACGAGGTCGGTGCCGTCGCGCACGAAGCGCTCGTCGGGGCGCACGCGCACGAGCACGTACAGATCGCCGGGCGGCGCCCCCGCGTCGCCGGCGTGCCCGCGGCCGGCGATCCGGATGCGCTGGCCGTCCTCGATGCCCGCCGGCACGTCGACGTCGAGCGTGCGCCGCCGCGCGGTCCGCCCGCGGCCGCCGCACTCGCCGCAGGGCGTCTCCGGGACCTTTCCTTCTCCGCCGCAGGCGTCGCAGGCGACGGCGCGGACCATCTGCCCGAACGGCGTCCGGCTCACCTGGCGCAGCTGCCCCTGGCCGTCGCAGCGCCGGCACGTCTCGATCGGCGTGCCCGGCTCGGCGCCGTTGCCGCGGCAGTGCTCGCAGGCGCCGATGGCGTCGAAGGACACCGGCACCGTCGCGCCGGCGGCGACGTCCTCGAGGGAGATGTCGGCCGCGACGGCGATGTCGCCGCCCTGCGCGGGCCCCCGCCGCGCACCGAACGACCCGCCGCCGAAGAACGCGTCGAACAGGTCCGAGATGCCGAAGCCCTCGAAGTTCGGGGCGAAGCCGCCCGATCGCAGGCCCTCCTCGCCGTAGCGGTCGTACAACGCGCGCCGCTCGCCGTCGGCGAGGACCTCGTAGGCGGTCGCCGCCTCCTTGAACTTCTCCTCCGCCTCGGGATCGTGATCGTTGACGTCGGGGTGCAGCTCGCGCGCCAGACGCCGGAACGCCTTCTTGATCTCGGCCTCGTCGGCGTCGCGACGGACGCCGAGGACCTCGTAGTAGTCGCGGCTCATCGCTCGTCGTAGACGTCCTGCACGAACCGGGACAGCTCCCGCGCCGCGCCGCGCACCGAGCTGATCGCGGTCGCGTAGTCCATCCGGGTGGGGCCGATCAGCGAGACGGTGCCCAGGCCGCGCTGCGGCAGTCCGTAGCTCGCAGCCACGATCGCGAGCGACCGCAGCGCGGGCAGCTCGTTCTCCCCGCCGATGCGCACGTAGACCTCGTCGGGCTCGTCGAGGACGTGACGCATCACGCCCAGCAGCGTCACGCGCCGCTCGAGCATCTCGAGCAGGTCCTCGAGCTGCGAGACGTCCTGGACGCGGTGGTCGGCGATGAGGTGCGCGGTCCCGTCGACGTAGAGGGTGTCGGGCGCTGCCTGGGCGAGCTCGGTGAAGGCCGGCGCCACGCTGGCGACGAACGCCCGCTCGGTCGCCGACAGGCCGGGGTCGTCGAGCCGCGCGCCGAGCATCCGCGCGCCGAGGCCCATCCCGACGAGGCGCTCGTTGAGATAGGACGCCGCCCAGTCGGCCAGGCCGGTGTCGATCGGCGCGTCGAACGTGAACAGCCGCTTCGTCACGCCGCCGGTCGACGTGATCACGACGACCATGAGCACCTGCGGCTGGAGGACGAGGACCTCGACGTGCCGGACCGTCGCCGTGTCGATCGGCGGCGCCGAGACGATCGCCAGCAGCTGCGTGATCTGCGAGAGCGTCTCGGTGGTGACGCGCATCGCCTCGTCGACCTCGCGGCGGGCGTGGGTGAGATCCAGCGAGGGCGGCACCGCCGGCGACTCCGGCAGCAGCCGGTCGACGAAGTAGCGGTAGCCGGCGTCGGTCGGCACGCGCCCCGCCGAGGTGTGCGGATGCGAAAGCAGGCCGTGCTCCTCGAGCATCGCCAGCTCGTGCCGGACCGTCGAGGGACCCCACGTGATCTCCAGGTCGGCGCTGAGCAGCTTCGAGCCGACCGGCTGGCCGGCCTCGAGGAATCCCTCCACGGCCTTGCGGAGGATCAGCTCCTGGCGCTCAGAGAGCATCGAGCGATTGTATGCGCCGGGCCCGCCCGCACCGGCCCGCGCCCGGCCCGCGGCCTACGTGGACAGCTCGGCCTCGGCGTTTCGGATGATCGCCGTCCCGGCCTGCTCGGCACGCGCGTCGACGACCGCGCGACCGTCGGCGGCCTCACGCACCGTGCCGGTGACCACGATCTCCTGCTCCGGCACCCCCATCCCCCGGAATTGAACCTGCAGCCGCCGCAGCGACTCTGGCCCGCCGCCGGCGTCGGTCACGGCCCGCGCCACCAGCGCCATCGTGTAGAGGCCGTGCAGGATGCGGCCCGGGAGGCCGACCATCTTCGCGAAGTCCTCGTCGATGTGGATGGGGTTCCAGTCCCCGGACGCGCCGGCGTAGCGGTTGGTCAGGTACTTGTCGGGCGTGACCCGCAGCTCCGCGATCTCCGCCCCTGGCGTGAGCTCGGCCATGTCAGACCCCCCGCACGATGTTCGTCCAGGTCCCGGTGCACACCGTCGCGCCGTCCTGGTTGCTGGACACGGTTTCGAAGACGTAGAAGCCCTTGCCCGCCTTCTCGTAGATCTCCTTGACCGTCGCCGCGGTCGTGATCTCGTCGCCGGCCACGACCGGTGGCCCCCACACGAACTCCTGGCCGCCGTGGACCATCATCGCGAAGTTGATCCCGACCGCGGGGTCGAGGATCGCCGGCCCGACCGCCGGCGCGCTGAAGACGACGGCGAACATGGGGGGCGCGACGACGTCGGCGTAGCCGGCGGCCCGGGCGGCCTCGACGTCGTGGTGCAGCGGATTCGTTTCGCCTATGGCGCCGGCGTACTCGCGGATCTTCTCGCGGCCCACGGCGTAGACCACTGGCGGATAGGCCGTGCCGACGGCCTCCTGGTTGACTGGCACTGCGCTCCTTCGACGGCGTGGACGGGCGGCGCGAGTGTACGGGGGCCGGCTCCTGCCGGCATTCCGGGACA
>CAZEKK010000151.1:0-6815 GCA_964512905.1 uncultured Solirubrobacteraceae bacterium | reverse complement strand
CGCAGGCTAGCGCGCCGCCGCGCCGCGTTCCGTCGCGGCGCCGCTCAGGTGGCCTCGACCGCGGTCGCCTCACCGCCGCCGGCCACGGCCGGCGGCTCGCCGGCGCCGTTGCGATCGGCCTGGCGGGCCGCCGTGACCGGGCCCGCACTTCCGTCGGGAACGACGAGATCCTCGGGGCTGGCGGCCTGGAGCAGCAGGAGCGCCGCGTCCGTCTCGGGAGTCCCGTCCGGAAAGAGCGCGCCCGCGACGTGGTCGAGCGTCTCGCGCGGATCGCGCGGCGCGTCGGCGAGGGCGTCGGCAACCGGATCGTGCAGGGCGTCCGGTCCCGGAGGCACCCACGGCACTCCGGCGGCGAGCAGGAGCGACGCGCCGCGCGGCAGCGCGAGGCGGCCTTCGTGGACGAGGGCTCCGGCGGCGGCGCCGACGGGGGGCGCGGCCTCGGCGTCCAGGCGCTGCGTGGTCCCGTCCGGCAGCAGGAGCACGCCGGCCGGGTCTCCGGCGATCACGTACCGCAGGGTGCCGGTGTGCAGGTCGAGCGTCGCGTACAGCAGCGACGCGGGCGCGTCGGGAGCGAGCGTCGCAGCGACGGCGTTCAGCCGCGCGACCGCGTCGCCGGGCCCGTGCCCGTCGAGTGCATACGCCCGCAGGGCGGCGGCGAGCTGCGCGCCGCGGCCGACGGCGTCCGCGCCGGCGCCCGGCCCGTTCCCCACCGCCAGGGCGAGGTGGCGCTCCGAGGCCATGAACGCGTCGCTCCACGCGCCCGTGGGCGCGTCGGCGAGGACGCGGCCGACGCTGAGACCGACGCCCGGCACCTGGGGCAGCCCGGGCGGCTCGGCCAGGCGCCGGTGCGCCTGGAAGGCGGCGTCCCGCTCGGCCACCGCGGCGGCGGTGTCGTCGTCGCGGGCCAGCCGGACCGCGGCGAGGTCGGCTTCGAGTGCGGCGGCGCGGTCGTTGGCCGCGGCGAGGTCGGCTTCGAGTGCGGCGGCGCGGTCGTTGGCCGCGGCGAGGTCGGCTTCGAGCGCGGCGGCGCGGTCGTTGGCCGCGGCGAGGTCGGCTTCGAGCTGGTCGTTGCGGGCGGCCTCTCCGCCCTCCAGCGCCGCCAAGCGGACGACGGCCTCGTCCCGCGCGGCCGCAGCGGCGTCGGCGCGGGCCACGGCCTCGTCACGCTCGCCGGCCAGCGCGTCGGCCCGCGCGTCGGCCTCGTCGCGGGCCTGCTCGGCCGCCCGCTGCGCCGTCACGTCGGTGCAGGTCCCGACCCACTCGCCGATCACGCCGTACTCGCCGACGACCGGCACCCCCCGTGCCGCCATCTCGCGCCACGTCCCGTCGGCGCGGCGCAGCCGGAACGACGACGCGAAGACGCCCTTCGCGGCGACGGCGTCCGACCACGCCGCCGCGCACGCCGCGCGGTCGTCCGGGTGCACGGCCTCGAGCCAGCCGGCCCCACGGACGTCCTCGGCGTCCTGGCCGGTGTACTCCCGCCACTCCGGCACGTCTTCGACACGCCCGCCGGAATCGACGGTCCAGACCATCGGCGCGGCGGCGAGGGAGAGGGAGCGGTAGCGGGCCTCGGAGGTCGCAAGCTCGCGGACGGCCTCGCCGCGGGCGATCTGGTCGGCCTGCGCGCGGCGCGCGAGTCGGTTGGCGGCGGCGGCGAAGGCGGCGGCCAGCGCGGCCCACGGCCAGCGCCGGCGGGGTCGGGTTGATGGCATCCGGTGACCGTATACGGACGCGCCGGCCGAGGGAAGGCCGGATCTCGCACGACGCGGGCCGACATCCGTCCAGCGGCGGGCCAGCGGTCGCGACGTCATCGTCGCCGGCCGCTACGCGGCGGTCGCCAGTCGCACCGCCGCGAGGATCTCGGCGGCCGGGGCGTTGTCCGCGGCGTCCTGCGCGAGGTGGCTGTACGGGATCGTGCCGTCGGGCATCACGAGCAGCACGCCGCCAAGCTGCGCCGGGTGTCCGACCGTCCGGCCCTGCACGACTCGGTCCTTCGCGAGGTTCTCGACTGCCTTGGCGACGGACGCCGGCCCGAGCAGATCGCCGAGGGTGCCGACCTTGGTGCCGGCGGCGCGGTAGGCATCGCGGCCCGGGTCGACGTAGAGCGGGAGGTCGACGTTCTGAGAGCGGGCGAAGTCGCGGGCGTGGGCAGGCGTGCCCTGGCCGATCACCGCCAGCGTCGCGCCGGCGGCGTCGAAGTCGTCACGGGCGCGGTGCAACTGCACCGCGTGGGCGCGGCAGTGCGTTCACCCGTAGTGGCGCAGGAAGACGAGCACCGCCGGGCCGTCGCGCCACAGGTCGCCGAGCGCGACCTCGCGACCGTCGAGATCCTGCACGGCGATCTCGGCCAGTGCGTCGGCCCGCTGTGGCGGGCGGGCGGGCTGGGAGTGACGAGCGATGCCGAACGGCATGCCGGCACCGTAGCAGCGGTCAGGCCCCGGCCTGCGGCGATGCCCGCGCGGCGGCCGTGGGCCGGCTGTGCAAGCCGACGGAGACGAGTGCCGCGACCGTGGAGGCCGCGGCAGCCGCCCAGAACGCCCACGGATAGCCCCCGAGCGTTGCGGCGAGGCCGACGAGCGGCCCGCCCAGGCCCACGCCGACGTCGACGAAGGCGGTGAACGCGCCGAGCGCCGCGCCGTGGCGCTCCTCGGGCACCCGCTGGACGACCAGCAGCGCCAGCGACGGGTAGAGGATCGAGAACCCGCTGCCCATGATCACCGCGCCGGCGATGGCGACCGGGAGGCCGTGCGCGAAGCCGATCACCGCGAGGCCCAGGGCCTCCGCGGCGGCCGCCGCGACGGCGGTGCGCTGGGCGCCGAGGCGGTCCGGCAGTCGTCCGAACAGCAGGCGCGAGGCCACGACCGCGATTGCGAACGAGGTGAAGACGGCGGCGCCGCCGTCGGCGCCGTGGTCGCGAAGCAGCAGGACCGAGAAGCCGGCGAGCGCGACGAACCCCATCTGGGCCAGGCCGAGCGCCACGCCCGGGCGCAGCGCCGCGCGGGGCAGGAGCCGCCCGCCGCCGCCCGGGTGCGTGCGCGGCCGCCCGTGGGGCAGCGAGCGCGAGATCGCGACGCTGAGCAGCGGGATCGCCGTGGCGAAGGCCCACACCGCTTGGTAGCCGGCCAGCCGCAGCAGCGCCTCTCCGATGATCGGGCCGACGCTGAACGACGTCCAGATCGACAGTCCGAACCAGCCCATCCACTGGCCTCGCCGCGCGACGGGCGCCAGGTCGACGACCCACGCGATCCCGGCGACGAACATGGCGCCGTCCGCAGCGCCGACGACGAGTCGCGCCACCACGAGCCCGGGGACGCCCGCGGGCACGAACAGCAGCGCCCCCGCCGCGGCGGCTGCGAGCGCGCCGCTCGTCGCCACGATCCGGCGCCCGTGCGTGTCGGCGATCCGACCCGCGAACGGACGGATCAGGACGCCGGTGAACGCGAACGCGCCGATAACGATGCCCACCGCCACGTCGCTGCCGCCTAGCTCATCCTTGACGTAGGGCGGCAGGGCCGGCAGGACGGCGCCGACCGCCAGGAAGGTGCACGCCGACATGGCGAAGACGCGCACGAACGCCCACGCCGCCGGCCGCTGCTCGGCGCGGTCGCGGGCCCGCGCGAGCGGGCCGGATGTCGGGGAGGCGGCCATCGGCGGAGGTCGGGGCGGCGCGCCGGCGCGCCGCATGGAGGCCTGAGGGTAGTGACGGCGCTCGCCCGGACGCCCGTCGCACGCCAGAATGCCGTTCGTGCCCGAGCCCGCGATCGTCCGGCGCTATCCCGACTACCGTCCGACGGCGGCCTTCGACGAGCTGTTCGCCGGGCCCGGCGTTCCGCGGGAGCACGCCGCGGCGGTCGCCGCGAGCCTGCAGCGCATCGGGCCCGACGCGCTCGCCGCCGCGGGACGCCGGCGCGACGCGATGCTCACGCAGCAGGGGATCACGTTCGAGCTGACCTCCAGCGAGGGCCCGCGCGACCGAGCCTGGCCGCTGGACCTCGTGCCGCGGATCATCCCGGCCGCGGAGTGGACCAGTATCAAACGCGGCCTGGCGCAGCGCATCCGCGCGCTGAATCACTTCATCGACGACGTCTACCACGCGCGCGAGATCGTGCGCGAGGGCATCGTGCCGTGGGCGCACGTCGTCAGCCGGCCGAGCTTCGCCCGGGCCGCCCACGGAATCCGACCGCCGGGCGGCGTCTACTGCCACGTCTCGGGCTGCGACCTGGTCCGCGACCGCGACGGGCGCTGGCGCGTCCTCGAGGACAACGTCCGCACGCCGTCGGGCATTTCCTACGTCCTCGAGAACCGGGTCGCGATGACGCGCCTGGTCCCGCAGCTCTTCGCCGGCTACCGCGTGCGCCCGGTGGACGACTACCCCGCGGTCCTGCTCGCCGCGCTCAAGGCGGTCGCGCCGGGCGGCGACGACACGCCCACGGTCGTGGTGTGGACGCCCGGCCCCGCCAACAGCGCCTACTTCGAGCACACGTTCCTGGCCCGCCAGATGGGCGTCGAGCTCGTCGAGGCCTCGGACCTCGTCGTGCGCGACGACGCCTGCTACATGCGCACGACCAGCGGGCTGGCCCGCGTGCACACGATCTATCGCCGCCTCGACGACGACTTCATCGATCCGCTGGAGTTCCGCCCGGACTCGATGCTCGGCGTCCCGGGCCTCGTGCGCGCCTACCGTGCCGGGACGGTGGCGATCGCCAACGCGCTCGGGACCGGCGTCGCCGACGACAAGGCGACCTACGCCTACGTCCCGGCGATGATCCGCTACTACCTCGGCGAGGAGCCGATCCTCGAGAACGTGCCGACCTACCTGCTCGACGACCCCGAGCAGCGCGCGCACGTGCTCGAGCGGCTCGGCGATCTCGTGGTCAAGCCGACCGCCGAGTCCGGCGGCAAGGGGGTGTTCATCGGGCCGCAGGCCGCCGAGGAGCAGATCGCGGCCCAGGCGCAGGCGATCGAGGCGCACCCCGAGCGCTGGATCGCCCAGGAGCTCGTGGCGCTGTCGACGGTGCCGACTGCCGGCGAGGACGGCCGGCTTGCCGCCCGCCACGTCGACCTGCGCCCGTTCGCGGTCTTCGGCGAGTCGATCAGGATCATCCCGGGGGGCCTGACCCGCGTCGCGCTGCGCGAGGGGTCGATGATCGTCAACTCGTCGCAGGGAGGCGGCTCGAAGGACACGTGGATCCTCGACGAGGTCGGCCCCGACGGCCGGCGCGCACCTGCCGTGCCGCTCGAGCCCCCGGCGCTGCCGGACCTCCGCTACGGCGGGGCGTGGACCGGCCAGGCCCAGCAGCAGCAGCAGGAACGCGGGCGCTGATGCTGGCCCGCATCGCCCACGGCCTCTTCTGGCTCGGCCGCGACCTCGCCCGCGCCGACCACACGGCGCGCCTGCTCGACGGCGTCTTTCACGCCGATCTCCAAGGCGGCCCCGACGACCCCGCCGGGGTGACGCTGTCGTGGGACTCGCTGCTGGCAATCATGAGCGCGCAGCGGCCGGAGGGGGACAGCGCCCCGGCGCCCGCGGCGGCGCGGGACGACGTCCTGCGGCTGCTCACGCTCGACCCCGCCGAGCCGGCGTCGGTGCTCGCGTGCGTCGAGCGCGCCCGCGAGGGCGCCCGGATCCTGCGCGACGTGATCTCCACGGAGATGTGGGAGGCCGTCAACGCCTTTGCGCTGGACCTGCGCCAGCGCGACTTGCCAGCGGGGTTGGGCGCCGGCCCGTGGTCGACCTACCAGCTCGTCAAGCAGCGCTGCGCGCTCGTCTGGGGCCTCGCGGACCGGACGATGCTGCGCGACGAGGGCCACGCGTTCCTCTGCGCCGGCGGCCAGGCCGAGTCGGCCGACATGGTCCTGCGGATCCTGCGCGTCGCGCTGCCCCCGGGGGAGGCCGAGGACGATGGCGAGCGCGCCCCGATGCGCGACGGGCAGGCGCTGGCGCTCCTGCACGCGGTCGGGGGGTTCCAGGCCTTCCGCCGCGGCGTCGCCGCGCCGCCCAACGCGGTGCCGGTCGCCCGCTTCCTGCTGTTCGACCGGGAGTACCCGAACTCGGTGGCGGCCAACGTGGAGGCGCTGCACGGCTCGCTGGAGGTCGCCGACGTCGCGCCACGCTCCTCCCCGCCGGTGCTGCGACTCGCGCGCCTGACCGCCGACCTGGAGTTCCGGGCGCGCGCACACGGCGGCGGGCGCGGCCTGGCCCGCACGTTCGGCTTCGTCCAGCACGAGCTCGCGCTTGTCGACCGCGACGTCGCCGACCGCTACTTCGCGGGCGCCGCGGCGCCCGGAGGGCTCGTCGTCGCGTGAACTTCCAGATCCGCTACCTGACCGAGTACCGCTACGGCGCGCCGGTGACCGACAACCTCAACGCGCTGCGCGTCAAGCCGGCGACGACGAGCACGCAGCGCTGCGACGAGTTCATCGTGCGCGTCGATCCGGAGGCGCGGCTCACGCGGCACGCCGACTACTTCGGCTCCGAGGTGCTCGAGTTCGGCATCGCCCGCCCGCACGACCACCTCACCATCGACGTGCGGGCGCGGGTGGTCACCGCGCCGCCGTCGCCGCCGCCCGAATCGTCGTGGGAGGCCCTGCAGTCGGCCGCCTACCGCGAGGCCGGCGGCGAGTTCCTGCTGCTCACCGACGACGTGCCCGACGACGGTTCGCTCGACGATCTGCTCGCGGTCCTGCGGGCCAAGACGCCGCTGTCGACGGTGCTGCTCCTCGCCGAGCTGATTCCCGACCGGTTCGAGTACCGCGCCGGCGTCACCTACGTCGGCTCGACGATCGCCGACCTGCTCGGCGCGGGCGCCGGCGTC